>NZ_JBEZVK010000040.1:0-73046 GCF_040636955.1 Streptomyces sp. NPDC032472 | reverse complement strand
GCTGGGCTACGGCGCCGGGGCCTACGTCTCGGCGAGTTCCGGGGCCCAGGCGCTCAGCATCCACTACGACCAGGCCCCGCAGGCCATGCCGGACGGGGCCGGTGTCGTTCGAAAAGTCCCCGGAGCCGCAGGCCGCCCCGCCGGCCCCCGCACCGCAGCCCGAGCCGGAGCCGGAGCCGGAGCCGGAGCCCGAGCCCGAGGCGGCCCCCGCCGCAGCCGACGCACCGGCGGACGGGCCGGTGTCGTTCGAGAAGGCCTCAGAGCCGCAGGCCGAGGATCCCGCCCCCGAGCCCCAGCGGGAGCCGCAGGCCGCGGCTGAGCCGCAGCCCGAGCCCGAGTCGGCCCCCTCCGCGGCCCCCGCACCGGCGGAGCAGCCGGTGTCGTTCGCCAAGGCCCCGGAGCCGCAGGCCGCCGCGCCGGCCCCCGAGCCGCAGCAGGAGCCGGTCACGGCCCCTGCCCCGGCGGCCACGGCCGACCCGTTCGCCGCGCCCGCGCCCGCGCCTGCACCCACCCCGGACACCGCCCCGGCCCCGGCCCCCAACCCCTTCGCCGCCCCCGACCCCGCAGCCGCGCCGCCCGCCGCGCCCGCCGGCTTCGCCCCCGTCGGCCCCGCCCCGGCAGCCGCCGGCGGGTTCGGCGGCGGGGCCGTGCCGCCCGGCGGCAACCCCTGGGCCCAGCCCGGCTACGGTGCCGGCCCCGGCCCCCTGTGGGGCCAGCCCGCCCCCGCCTCCAACGGCCTGGCCGTCGCGGCGCTCATCACCGGCATCTTCGGCCTGCTCTTCGGCCCGATGCCGTTCTTCTTCTGGGCCGGCGGCGCCCTCGGCCTGGTGGCCACCGGTCTCGGCATCGCCGGGATCAACCGCGCCTCGGCCGGGCTCGGCCGCAAGGCCATGGCCGTCACCGGCACCGTCCTCGGCGTGCTGGCCCTCGGCGCCTCGGTCGGCGGCTTCTTCCTCACCGGTGTCGTCGTCGAGAAGGCCCGTGAGCGCGCCGACCAGCGGCTCGACCGCAACTGGCCGGACCGCGACGGCCGCCTCGGCGGCGAGTTCGACGACGACTTCGACGACCACTTCGACGACTTCGGCGCCCCCACTCCCTGGCCCACGAGGCCGCCCCGGCCGTCGAAGCCGGCCCCCTCCCCGTCCAACGAGCCCGGCATGACCTCGCCGCTGCCCTTCGGCCAGACGTACACCTACGCCGGCGGCATCAAGGTGACCCTGTCGGCACCGAAGCAGTACCGGACGAAGAACAAGTACGCCAAGGTCGGCAACGCGGTGGAGATGACGCTCACCATCACGAACGACTCGGCCGAGACCCACCACGTCATCTACGCCATGCCCAACGTCCGCGACGACAAGGGCATGACCGCCAAGCTGGTCTTCGACGGCGACGTACCCAAGATGATCACGGGCGACATCCTCCCGGGCCAGTCCGCGAGCGGTGTCGTGGCCTACGAGGTTCCCGAGGGCACCAACACCATCAGCGCCGACATCTCCCCCGGAACGCTGATGCCGAGCGCGAAGTTCAGCGGCCCGATCGGCTGAGCCGACCCGAAAGGCGGCCGATCCGAACGGCCGACCCGGCCGGGGCCCAGGACATCGCGTCAGAAAGACGATTACACTGGGCCCCGTGCCTCAACTACGCCTCGCTCTGAATCAGATCGACTCGCACGTCGGCAACATCGCGGCCAACGCCGACTCGATCGTGCACTGGACCCGGCACTCCGCCGAGCAGGGCGCCCACCTCGTGGCGTTCCCGGAGATGGTGCTGACCGGGTACCCCGTCGAGGACCTCGCCCTGCGCACCACCTTCGTCGAGGCCTCCCGCGCCGCCCTGCTCGCCCTGGCCGAGCGCCTGGCGGCCCAGGGCCTGGGCGAGCTCCCGGTCGTCGTCGGCTACCTCGACCGCAGCGAGCGCTCCACCCCGCGCCTGGGGCTGCCCGCCGGCTCCCCCGAGAACGCGGCCGCCGTACTGCACCGCGGGAAGGTGGTGCTCCGCTTCGCCAAGCACCACCTCCCCAACTACGGCGTCTTCGACGAGTTCCGCTACTTCGTCCCCGGCGGCACCCAGCCGGTGCTGCGCGTCCACGGCGTCGACGTCGCCCTGGCGATCTGCGAGGACCTCTGGCAGGAGGGCGGCCGCGTACCCGCCACCCGCTCCGCCGGGGCCGGCCTGCTGCTGTCGATCAACGCCTCCCCGTACGAGCGCAACAAGGACGACGTACGCCTCGAACTGGTCCGCAAGCGGGCCCAGGAGGCCGGCTGCACCCTGGCCTACCTCGCGATGATCGGCGGCCAGGACGAGCTGGTCTTCGACGGCGACTCGATCGTCGTCGACGCCGACGGCGAAGTCATCGCCCGCGCCCCGCAGTTCTCCGAGGGCTGCTTCCTGGTCGACCTGGAGCTGCCGGCGGCGCAGGCCGAGGCCCCCGAGGGCGTCGTCGACGACGGGCTGCGCATCGAGCGAGTCATCCTGTCCGAGGAGCCGGTGGAGCCGTACGAACCGGTCGTCACCGGCGACTACGCCGACCGCCTCGACGACGACGAGGAGGTCTACGACGCGCTGGTCGTGGGGCTGCGCGCGTACGTGAAGAAGAACGGCTTCCGCTCCGTGCTGATCGGCCTGTCCGGCGGCATCGACTCCGCGCTCGTCGCCGCCATCGCCTGCGACGCCATCGGCGCGCAGAACGTGTACGGCATCTCCATGCCCTCCAAGTACTCCTCGGAGCACTCCCGGGACGACGCGGCCGAGCTCGCCGAGCGGACCGGCCTGAACTTCCGCACCGTCCCCATCGCGCCGATGTTCGACGCCTACATGGACGCCCTGGGCCTGACCGGCCTGGCCGAGGAGAACCTCCAGTCCCGGCTGCGCGGCACCCTGCTGATGGCGGTGTCCAACCAGGAGGGCCACATCGTGCTGGCCCCGGGCAACAAGTCCGAGCTGGCCGTCGGCTACTCCACCCTGTACGGCGACTCGGTCGGCGCGTACGGCCCGATCAAGGACGTCTACAAGACGGACGTCTTCCGGCTCGCGCACTACCGCAACCGGGCCGCGGCCGAGCGCGGCGAGACCCCGCCGATCCCGGAGAACTCCATCGTGAAGCCGCCGAGCGCCGAGCTGCGCCCGGGCCAGGTGGACACGGACTCGCTGCCGGACTACCCGGTGCTGGACGCGATCCTGGAGCTGTACGTGGACCGCGACCAGGGCCTGGAGGCGGTCGTCGCGGCCGGCTTCGACCGGGAGCTGGTGGCGAAGACCCTGCGGATGGTGGACATGGCCGAGTACAAGCGGCGCCAGTACCCGCCGGGCACCAAGATCTCCGCGAAGGGCTTCGGCAAGGACCGCCGCCTGCCCATCACCAACGGCTGGCGCGAGCACGCGTGACACCGCACCGCTGAGGCGCCGAGGGGCCCGGCCGCTCCCGGCGGCCGGGGCCCTTCGCTGTCCACGTGAACTGCTCCTACTTCTCCACGGTCACTTCTCCACGGTCACTTCTTCACGGTCACTTCTTCACGGTCACCCGCGCCGCCACCGGGAGGTGGTCGCTGCCGGTGCGCGGCAGGGTCCAGGAGGCCTCCGGCCTCATCCCGCGGACCATGATCTGGTCGATCCGGGCCATCGGGAACTGGGCCGGCCAGCTGAAGCCGAAGCCGTCGCCGGCGGCGCCCTGGGTGGAGCGCATCTGCGAGGTGACCTCCGACAGGGACCGGTCGTTCATCGTGCCGTTGAGGTCGCCCAGCAGGACGACCTTGTGCAGCGGCTCGCCCGCGAGCGCGGCGCCCAGCGCGCCGGCGCTGTTGTCGCGCTGGTTGGCGGTGAAGCCGGCGTTCAGCTTGACCCGGACGGAGGGCAGGTGGGCGACGTACACGGCGACCGCGCCCTGCGGGGTCTCGACGGTGGTGCGCATGGCCCGGGTCCAGCCCATCTTGATGTCGACGGCCCGGCTGGAGGTGAGCGGGTACTTGCTCCACACCCCGACGGTGCCCTCGACCGCGTGGTACTTGTACGTGGCCTCCAGCACCTGCTCGTAGACCGGGACGGCGCTGCCCTTGAGCTCGGTCAGGGCCAGCACGTCCGCCCCGGCCTTGGCGACCGAGCGGGCGGTGCCGCGCGGGTCGGGGTTGTCGGCGTCGACGTTGTGGGCGGCGACCACCAGGTTGCCGCCGGAGCCGGACTTGTCGGTGACCAGCCCGCCGAAGAGGTTCACCCAGACGATGGCCGGCAGCAGGAGCGCGATCAGCGCGGTGGCCGACTTGCGGACCACCGCGGCGGCGAACAGCACCGGCACGGCCAGCCCCAGCCAGGGCAGGAAGGTCTCGGTGAGGCTGCCGAGGTTGCCGACGTCGTTGGGCAGCTCGGCGTGGAGGATCATCACCAGCGAGACCGCCACCGCGAGGGCCGCGGTCACGATGCCGCGCCGCCAGATCCCCGGGTCGCGCCGCAGCTCCGCGAGGCGTCGGCGGAATCGGGATCCGGAGGACTCGGGCCCCGAGCCGCCGTTCCCCGTCTCCGTCATGTACGCCTGTGCCATGCCACTGCCCTCGCTGCCGTGCTTGCGCTCCGTCCCCGCACCATGACCCTAGGCGATCGACGGAGCCTTCCGTGCCGGTGTTCCCGGCCGTACGTCCGGGAGGACGAACGGCCATACGGCCCGGGTTCCGCTTGTCACGAAACGCGCACATTCGCTCGGACGCGCGCACTTCGCGCCCCCGGGCGGCCCTAGGGCGAACATGAGGAGGGCCGGAGCGGGCCTCGTGCGCGCCGGGAGTGTGACGCACCGGTCACCGCGCCACTTTCCCAGTGGCCTAGACAGGTGCAACCATGGTGGGTGAGTCCGGGGACGCCGTGAGGGCGCCTCGAGATGACATCAAGGAGCAGTTGCAATGACGCATGCCGTTTCGCCTGCCCGCGAAGCCGCCTCCCCCACCCTGTACGGAGGCACGGGCACCCGGCGGATCACCGTCCGCGACCTCACCCTCGCCAAGGAACGCGGCGAGAAGTGGCCCATGCTCACCGCCTACGACGCGATGACCGCGTCCGTCTTCGACGAGGCCGGCATCCCGGTCATCCTCGTCGGCGACTCGATGGGCAACTGTCACCTCGGCTACGAGAACACCGTCCCCGTGACGATGGACGAGATGACCCTGCTGTCCGCCGCGGTGGTACGCGGCACCAGCCGGGCCCTCGTCGTCGGCGACCTGCCGTTCGGCTCGTACCAGGAAGGCGCCGTGCAGGCGCTGCGCAGCGCGACCCGGCTCGTGAAGGAGGCGGGTGTCGGAGCGGTGAAGCTGGAGGGCGGCGAGCGCTCGCTGCACCAGACCGAGCTGATCGTCCAGTCCGGCATCCCCGTCATGTCCCACCTGGGCCTGACCCCGCAGTCCGTCAACGCCATGGGCTACCGGGTCCAGGGCCGCGGGGACGAGGCCGCGCACCAGCTGCTGCGCGACGCCAAGGCGGCGCAGGACGCGGGTGCCTTCGCGGTGGTGCTGGAGCTGGTCCCGGCCGAGCTGGCCGCCGAGGTCACCCGTTCGCTGCACATCCCGACGGTCGGCATCGGCGCGGGCGCGGAATGCGATGCGCAGGTGCTGGTGTGGACCGACATGATGGGCCTGACCGGCGGGAAGATGCCGAAGTTCGTCAAGCAGTACGCCAACCTGCGGGCGACGATGACGGACGCGGCGAAGGCGTTCGCCGAGGACGTCGTCGGCGGAGCGTTCCCGCAGGAGCAGCACGCCTTCCACTGAGCCGCTGACTCTCTGAAGCACTGAACCGGCAGCCCGTCGCCCCATCGGCGTACGGGCTGTCGGCGTTCTGTCGGCGTTCTGTCGGTGTTTTGTCGGCGCTCTGTCGGTGCATGTCGGCGGCTGTCGGTCGGCTGTCGGTGGTTTGTCGGCGGCCACTGGTCCCATGGTGGACATGACGCGAAACGACAAGAATCCCCTGAACGGCCCGAACGCCGTCGAGGTACGGGGACTGGTCAAGCACTTCGGCGAGACCAAGGCCCTGGACGGTGTCGACCTGGACGTCCGCGAGGGCACCGTCCTCGGGGTCCTCGGTCCCAACGGCGCCGGCAAGACCACCCTGGTGCGCTGCCTGTCCACGCTGCTCGTCCCCGACTCCGGCACCGCCAGGGTCGCGGGCTACGACGTGGTCCGCCAGCCGCGGCAGCTGCGCCGCACCATAGGCCTCACCGGCCAGTACGCCTCGGTCGACGAGAAGCTCTCCGGCTGGGAGAACCTGTACATGATCGGCCGGCTGCTGGACCTGTCCCGCAAGGAGGCCCGCGCCCGCGCCGACGAGCTGCTGGAGCGGTTCTCCCTCACCGAGGCCGCGAAGAAGGCGGCCATGCACTACTCCGGCGGCATGCGGCGCCGCCTCGACCTGGCCGCCTCGATGATCGGCCGCCCGGCCGTGCTCTACCTGGACGAGCCGACCACCGGCCTGGACCCCCGTACCCGCAACGAGGTGTGGGACGAGGTGCAGCGGATGGTCGCCGAGGGGGCCACCGTCCTGCTCACCACCCAGTACATGGAGGAGGCCGAGCAGCTCGCGAGCGAGCTGACGGTCATCGACCGCGGCAAGGTCATCGCCAAGGGCAAGGTCGACGAGCTGAAGGCCCGCGTCGGCGGCCGCACCCTGCGGATCCGCCCCGCCTCCGCCGCCGACCTGCCGGGCATGGCCCGCGCCCTGGCCGAGGCCGGGCTGGACGGTGTGACCGGCTCACAGGCCGTGCCCGACGAGGGCGTGCTGCTGGTGCCGATCCTGAGCGACGAGCAGCTGACCGCCGTGGTCGGCCTGTTGGCCGCCCGCGGGTACGCGATCGCCGACCTCGGCACGTACCTGCCCAGCCTGGACGAGGTGTTCCTCGCCATCACCGGCCACCGGACCGACACCGCTGACGCGACCGAGCAGACCGAGAAGACCGAGAAGACCGAGGGGGTCGCGGCATGAGCACCGTCACCACGAACAAGCCCGCCGGCACCGCCGCGACCGCCGCCGGCGGCGGCGCGCCGGGCCAGGCGCTCCCGGCCTCCGAGGGCCGGATCGGCCTGCGGGCCAACCTGCGGCACATCGGCGCCCTGGTGCGCCGCAACACCCTGCAGATCAAGCAGGACCCCGAGTCGATGTTCGACGTCCTGTTCATGCCGATCATCTTCACGCTGCTGTTCGTGTTCGTCTTCGGCGGCGCGATCTCCGGCAAGGGCAACCAGGAGGAGTACGTCAACTACGTCGTCCCGGGCCTGATGGCGATGATGGGCATGAACATCGCCATGGGCGTCGGCACCGGCGTCAACGACGACTTCAAGAAGGGCGTGATGGACCGCTTCCGGTCCATGCCGATCGCCCGGTCGTCCGTGCTCCTCGCCAAGATCGTCGTCGAGCTCGGCCGCATGATGGTCGCGATCGCGATCCTGCTCGGCGTGGGCTTCCTGCTCGGCCTGTCCATCAAGACGTCCGTGCTCGACCTGTTCCTGTCCATCGGCCTGTCCGCCGTCTTCGGAGCCTCGCTGATGTGGATCTTCATCCTGCTCGGCCTGACCCTGAAGACCGCCCAGGCGGTCCAGGGCATGGCCATGCTGGTCCTGATGCCCCTGCAGTTCGGCAGCTCGATCTTCGCCCCGCCGTCGACCATGCCGGGCTGGCTGCAGTCCTTCACCGACTACAACCCGCTGTCCAACCTGGCCGACGCGGCGCGCGGCCTGATCAACGGCGGCCCCGTCGCCCACCCGGTGTGGGTGACCCTGGCCTGGTCGCTGGCCATCACAGTGGTCACCATGCCGCTCGCGGTGCGCAAGTTCCGCCAGAAGACCTGATCCGGGACGGCGGCCGGTCCGTTCCGGATCGCGTCCCGGACGGGCCCCGCACGGGGGCCGGGTCAGACGAGGGCGGTGGCCTCCTCCAGGGTGAGGCCGCCGCCTTCGGCATGCGCCGCCTCGTACGCGGCATCACCGAGCGCCGCTCGGGCCAGCTCCTCGGCCCGGGCGGCGTCCTCGCGTTCCGTGGTGATCGGGAAGTGGTGGGGCGGCACCAGCGTCCGGTACGCGCCGAGCAGCCGCGCGGCGTCGTACGCCTGCTCCCGGCCGCCGAGAGACACGTGCGACAGCGCCGCCGTCATCAGGTACACGGCCGGCAACTGCGGGGCGACCACCACCGCGAGCGGGTCCTGGGCGCTGACCAGGGCCTGCCGGAGCAGCTCCAGCGCCTCGGCGTGCTTGCCCTCCTGGTTCTCCAGCCAGGCCATCGTGCCGAGCAGGAAGCCGTCGAAGATGGCGTACGCGCCGAAGGCGAACTCCTCGCGCAGCTGCTGGAGCTGGGCGCGGGCCTCGGGGATGCGGCCGGTGCGGCCGTAGCAGCCGGCCAGGAACATGCGGGCCGCGGGCAGCGCCTCGTTGCCGTACGAGCGCGGGACGCTCACGATCTCGGTCAGCAGGGCCTCCGCCTCGGCGACGCGGCCGCTCTCGACGAGGACCCCCGCCATGCGCACCCGCAGGACCGTCACCTGGGAGGCGGCGCCCAGCCTCTCGGCGTGCTCGATCGCGGCCAGGAAGTCCTGGGCGGCGAGCGCGTACTCGCCGCGCTTCTCCCGGGCCTCGGCGCGGGCGGACAGGGCCTCGGCACAGCCCCAGTCGTCGCCGAGCTCGGTGAACAGGGCCAGGCTCTCGTCGGCGTCGCGCGAGGCGTCGCCCGCCCAGTCGGCCCGGTTCGCCAGGATGTTGGCCCGCATCTGGAGGATGGCGGCCAGCTCCCAGCGGGTCCCCAGCTCGCGGCAGGTGTCGACGGTGGCGTCGACGGCCCGTTGCAGCAGGTCCACTTCCCCGGCAATCATCACGGCGAAGATCCACATCGAGCCCGGGGCCCAGCATGTCTGCGGCAGGCCCGGCGCGTAGGCGGCGAGGATCCCCTCGATCCAGGGCCGGATGTCCGGGGAGGTCCAGCTCTCGCTGGTCTGGTCGCGGGCCGCGAGCTGGATGAGGCGGATGCCGCGCCAGGCCTCGGTCAGCTGCTCCCCCTCGTACGGCGGGGGCGTGTCGATGAGCCGCGCGTACACCGGCTCGGCGGGGACGACGGGCGCGGCGAAGGGGTCGGGGCCGAGTGCGGCCGCCGCGTCGGCCCAGTGGCGGGACTCGGCGCGCAGGTCGTGCATCATCCAGTACCAGCCGAGGGAGTGGATCAGGCACAGCACCTCGTCGGTGTCGCGGGCGGCGACCGCGCGGCGCAGGGCGGTACGGAGGTTCTCGTGCTCGGCGGCGAACCGCTCGCCCGCCGCCCGCTGGTGGGGGCCGCGCAGCAACGGCTCGGTGGTTCGGGCGAGTTCCCGGTAGTGGACGAGGTGGCGGCGCTCGGCGGCGGCCCGGTCGCCGGGGACCTCGTCGAGCCGCTCGCCGGCGTACTCGGCCACGGTCTCCAGGAGCCGGTAGCGCATGCCGTCGGGGGCGGGGGCGGCGATGACGAGGGACTTGTCGACGAGCGCACCGAGCGCGTCGGCGACGTCGAGGCGCTCGTGGCCCCTCTCCCCGCAGACGGCTTCGGCGGCGGCCAGGTCGCAGCCGCCCGCGAAGACGGACAGCCGGCGCAGCACGGCCCGTTCGGGCTCGTCGAGCAGGTCCCAGGACCAGTCCACGACCGCGCGCAGGGTCTGCTGGCGGGGCAACACGGTGCGGGCGCCGCCGGTCAGCAGCCGGAACCGGTCGTCGAGGCGGTCGGCGATCTGGCGCGGGGTGAGCAGGCGCAGCCGGGCCGCGGCCAGCTCGATGGCGAGCGGCAGCCCGTCCAGGCGGCGGCAGATCTCCGCGGCCGCCTCGGGGTCGTCGTCGGGGGTGAAGCCGGGCCGGGCGGCGGCGCCCCGGTCCCCGAGCAGCCGTACGGCGACGGGGTCGGGCAGCGGCTCCACCGGACGCAGGAACTCCCCCGGCACGCCGAGGGGTTCCCGGCTGGTGGCCAGGATCCGGACGCCGGGGCAGCGGGTGAGGAGCTGCTCGGCCAGCTCGGCGGCCGCCTCGACCACGTGCTCGCAGTTGTCCAGGATCAGCAGCAGCCGGAGGCGGGCGCAGTGCTCGGTGAGCCGGTCGAGCGGGTTGTCGCCGGCCCGGTCGGTCAGCGCGCGCATCTCCTCGGCGGAGGCGCCGCGCAGCTTGGTCTCGCGGGCCCCGAGCGCGGAGAGCGCGGCCTCGGCGACGTCCTCGGGGTCGTCGACGGGGGCCAGCTCGACGAACCACACCCCGTCGGGCGCGGCTTCGGCGGGCTGTGCCTCGGCGGCCTCCTGCGACAGCCGCGTCTTGCCGGCCCCGCCGGGCCCGAGCAGGGTGACGAGCCGTGCCCCCGCGAGATCGCCCCCGATGGCCCGGATGTCCTCTTCCCGCCCGACGAAGGTGGTCAACCGGGCCCGCAAGTTCCCCCGCCGCCCCGCGGGCACGCCCGGTGCACCGGATCCCGGTAGGCCGGGCCCGGGCACGGCGGATCCGGGCCCGGGCCCGGCGGATCCGGGCTCGGGCCGGGCAACGCCGGAAGCCGGGGCCGCCTCGCCAGGAGCCGCGGGCGCGCCGTGACCCGGCCCGGCGGCGCCGGGTGCCGGGGGGCCCGACTCTGGATCCTGGGCAGCAGGCGCCACCCCGCCGGGCGCGGTTGCCCCGGAGCCCGGCCAGGCCGGGGCGGCCGGGGTCGGGGCGGCGGGCGCGCCGGGGGCGGGGACGGTGCGGCCGGGGCCCGCCGGGGCCGTGTCCGGCCGCGCCGGGGCCTGGGCCTGGGCCACGGCGGCGCCGGGCGGCGTGCCGGGCCGCGTCGCGGCCGGGCCCTCGGCCGCGGTGGCGGGCGGGGTGACGGGGCGTTCCGGGCCGGACAGGAGTTCGGTGTGCAGGGCGCGGAGGGCCGGGCCCGGGTCGGCGCCCAGGCGGTCGGCGAGGGCCTGCCGGACCTCCTCGTAGGCGGCCAGGGCCTGCGCCGCCCGCCCCGCATCCCGCAGGGCCCGCAGCCGCAGCACCTGGAGCGGCTCGTCCAGCGGCTGCTGCGCGCACAGCGCGGTCAGCTCCGGCAGGGCCCGCTCCGCCTCGCCGAGGTCGAGGGCCGCGCCGAGCCGCCCCCGGCGCGCGTCGGTCCGTACGGCCTCCCAGCGCGCGCCCTCCGCCCCGGGGTCGGGGAGGTCGACCAGGGCCGGGCCGCGCCACAGCGCCAGGGCCTCGTCGTACAGGGCGGCCGCCCGCGCCGGGTCCGGGTCCGCCGCGGCGGCCCGGACCAGCCGCTCGAAGCGGTACACGTCGACGTCCTCGCGCCCGGCGGCCAGCTCGTACCCGCCGCCCTCCGCCGACCGCACCGCCCCGTGCCCGAGCGCCCGGCGCAGCCGCGCCACCAGCGCCTGCAGGGCGGCGGGCGCGTCGGCCGGCGGGTCCCCGTCCCACACCTCGGCCACCAGCAGGTGCACGGGCACCGCCCGCCCCGGCCGCAGCGCGAGCGCGGTCAGCAGCGCCCGCAGGCGCGCGCCGCCGACGGCGACGGGGGTCCCGTCGTCGCGGATGGCCTGTGTGGTGCCGAGGATCGCGTAGCGCACCGCCCCATTCTCCCCGGCCCCCGGTGCCGAACGTCCCTGTCCCCGGGGTAGGTTTCGCCGCATGGGTCATCAGGGCACGCGCAGCGAGCGCCAGATCAGTTCCGTTTTCCTCGGCATAGTCGCGATCATGGCCGTCACCGGGTGGGCGGTGTGGACGGGCTACTCCGCGAGCCCCGGCCTCGCCGTCTTCCTCTTCGTGACGTCCGCGTGGGTCGTCTCCCTCTGCCTGCACGAGTACGCGCACGCCCGCACCGCCCTGCACAGCGGCGACCTCACCGTCGGAGCCAAGGGCTATTTGACCCTGAATCCCCTGAAATACACCCATGCGCTGCTCAGCATCATCCTGCCGGTGATCTTCGTGATCATGGGCGGCCTGGGCCTGCCCGGCGGCGCGGTCTACATCGAGCGGGACCGGATCCGGGGCCGCTGGAAGCACAGCCTCATCTCGGCGGCGGGCCCGCTGACGAACGTGGCGTTCGCGGCCGTGTGCACCGCCCCGTTCTGGCTGAACGCCCTCGACGGCGTCCCGCTCTCATTCCGCTTCGCGCTGGCCTTCCTCGCCCTGCTCCAGGTGTCGGCGGCGATCCTGAACTTCCTGCCGGTGCCCGGCCTGGACGGCTACGGGATCATCGAGCCGTGGCTCTCCTACCGGGTGCGCCGCGAGGTGGCGCCCCTCGCTCCGTTCGGCCTGATCGCCGTGTTCGCGCTGCTGTGGGTCCCCGCGGTCAACGCCTGGTTCTTCGACGTGGTCGACGGCCTCCTGTCCGCACTGGGCGTCTCCGACCTGGAGGCCTACTGCGGCCACCACCTCTACCGCTTCTGGCAGGAGGGCGACGGCTACTTCTGCGCCGGCCCCCAGTCCTGACCACTCCGCCCGCATGTACGTCAAGGCCACCGACCACCCGGAACTGTGGACCTTCCTGGCCGGACTCCGGCCAGGTCAGACCCTCGGCGGCACGGTCGCCGCGCTGGAGTCCTTCGGGGTGTTCGTCGCGCTGGACGAGGGGCCCGCGCACCCCGTGTTCCCCGGGGTCGGGTTCATCACGGTCCCCGAGCTGTCCTGGCGGCGCATCGGCGCGGCCTCGGACGTCGTCCGCGTCGGGCAGCGCATCTCCTGCCTCTTCCTCCGGTTCGACGACTGGCACGGCGAGGCCCGGCTGTCGCTGCGGGCGCTCCAGCCGGATCCGCTGCGGGCGGCCGGTCTGGCGGTGGGGCAGACCCTGCGGGGCCGCGTGACCCGGCTGGTCCCCTTCGGCGTCTTCGTCGAGGTGGCGGAGGGCGTCGAGGGCCTGGCCCCCGCCAAGGAGCTCCCCGCCGAACCCGAGCAGGTCCGCGTCGGCGACGAGGTCCGGGCCGTGGTCCGCTCCCTGGACCTCGGCAGCCGCAGGCTGACCCTCTCGCTGCGGCAGCCCTAGCGGGCGGCGTCGGCGGCCTTGCGGGCCTTCTCCTTGCGCACGTAGTACCAGGCCATGTTGGACGTGAGCCCGGCCAGCAGCACCCAGACGATCCCCAGGAAGCTGCCGTCCAGGAAGGCGACCACGGCCGCCGCCACGGACAGGACGCAGACGACGATGGCGAAGACGGCAAGGCGGGGCATGGGGTACGGCTCCTCGGCGGCACGGAAGGGGGTCGAGCCCCTCCAGTGTCCCCCATACCCCGCAGTGCTCCCGTAAAGGCACCGGGACGCGCCGGCTCCCGCCTCCGAGGGGCCGGGAGGGCCGGCGGGGGTGAGCCGCCGGCCCGGGGGGCGGGCGGGGTCAGACGTCGGTGATGCGCAGGCCCGAGTGGGCCTTGTAGCGGCGGTTCGTCGAGATGAGGTTGGCGACCAGGGACTCGACCTGGTGGGCGTTGCGCAGGCGGCCCGCGAAGACGCCGCGCATGCCCGGGATGCGGCCGGCCAGGGCCTGGACGACGTCCGTGTCGGCGCGGGATTCGCCGAGCACCATCACGTCGGTGTCGATCTCGTCGATCGACTCGTCCTGGAGGAGGACGGCCGAGAGGTGGTGGAAGGCCGCCGTGACGCGGGAGTCGGGGAGCAGGGTGGCGGCCTGCTGGGCGGCGCTGCCCTCCTCGACCCGGAGGGCGTAGGCGCCCTGCTTGTCGAAGCCGAGGGGGTTGACGCAGTCCACGACGAGCTTGCCGGCGAGGTCCTCGCGCAGGGCTTCGAGGGTCTTGGCGTGGCCCTCCCACGGCACCGCGATGATCACGACGTCGCTGCGGCGCGCGCACTCGGCGTTGTCGGCGCCCTCCACGCCCAGCCCCAGTTGGGCGGCGGCCTGCTCGGCGCGCTCGGCGGCGCGGGAGCCGATGATCACCTTCTGGCCGGCCTTCGCGAGGCGGTAGGCCAGGCCCCGGCCCTGGTCGCCGGTGCCGCCGAGTACGCCGACGACGAGGCCGGAGACGTCGGGCAGGTCCCAGGGGTCCTGGGCGGGTGGCTTCTGCGTGCTGTCAGTGGAGGTCATGGGGGTGAGGGTAATGCCGGGGCGGGAAGACTCGAACGGGCGCGTGGGTGCGCGGTGGGCCCCGCGGGGCGGCGGTGTGGTGCAGGATGCCCGCATGGATGCCGTGAGGGTCGCGCTGCTGCGCGAGGTGCTCGCCGGTACGCAGTGGCCCGCGGCCGCGCGCCGCTTCGCGGGTTCCCTGCGGCATGCCGTGGTGCCGGCCGGCGGGAACCTGCTGTTGGTGGGGACCGAGGGCTACGAGCCCTGGCACCTGGCGGCGCACCTGGTGGACGAGGCCGCGTGGTGCGGGCTGCCGGAGCTGGCGCCGACGCTGGTGCGCCACCGGGTGCTGCCCGGGGAGCCCGCGCACCTGTCGGTGGGGCTGGGGCGGCTGGCGGCGGCCCGGCGCGGGCACACGGTGCTGGTGGTGGCTCCGGAGCGGCCCGGGGAGGGGCTGCTGGAGCGGGTCCACGACGCCCGGCGCGCGGGGGCGACCGTACTGTCCCTGGACGGCGGGGATCCCGATCTGGCCGCGCTCGCGCACGACGCGCTCTCCGTACGGGAGGCGCCCGAGGAGCCCCCGACCGCGCTGGATCTGGACACCGTGCAGCACCTGGTCAGTGCGGCGGCCGGGGAGAACGGCCTGCCGGCGCCGCGCCGCCCGCGGCGGTTCCGCGACCGGCTGGCGCGGCTGGCCGACCAGCTGACCGCGCCGCCGCCCGGCCGCTGGTAGCCCCGGCCGTCGGGCCGCTACGGCGTCACGGCGTCTACGGCGTCTACGGCGTGGCCGTGCCGGTCGCGCCCTCGCCGCCGTCGGCGCCCTCCTCGCCGGAGCCGTCGTTCCAGCGGGGGTCGTTCTGCCATTCGAGGTTGCGCTCCTGCGCCGTCGCCATGGCGTGGGAGGCCTCCTCGGGCGTGGCGTACGGGCCGAAACGGTCCTTCGCCGGACACTCGGGGCCTTCCTCGACCTTCTTGTGCACCAGGCAGTAGTACCACTCACCCGGTTTGCCCACCTGCCGCTTCTTGAACAGGGCCATCGTCCCCGGACTCCTCTCGCGCTCGCCGGCCGCCGCTCGCGGCCGCTCGCTCCCGGCCTTCTGCCGCCATGCTGCCCCATCCCCGCTGGATACACTCGCTTGCATGTCTGGCCAGTCGCTGCTCGTTCCAGGCGAGCTCTCTCCCGCCCGTTCCGTTCCCGGAAACATCCGCCGGCCCGAGTACGTGGGCAAGCCCGGGCCCACTCCGTACACCGGACCGGAGGTGCAGTCGGCCGAGACCGTCGAGGCGATGCGCATCGCCGGCCGGATCGCCGCCCGGGCGATGGAGGAGGCCGCCAAGCTGATCGCCCCCGGGGTGACCACCGACGAGCTGGACCGGGTCGCGCACGAGTACATGTGCGACCACGGCGCCTACCCGTCGACGCTGGGCTACCGGGGCTTCCCGAAGTCCCTGTGCTCCTCGGTGAACGAGGTCATCTGCCACGGGATCCCCGACTCCACCGTGCTGCGCGACGGCGACATCGTGAACCTCGACGTCACCGCGTACATCGGCGGCGTGCACGGCGACAACAACGCCACCTACCTGTGCGGCGACGTGGACGAGGAGTCCCGCCTGCTGGTCGAGCGCACGCGCGAGGCCCTGAACCGGGCCATCAAGGCGGTCAAGCCGGGCCGCCAGGTCAACGTCATCGGCCGGGTCATCGAGTCGTACGCGAAGCGCTTCGGCTACGGGGTCGTGCGCGATTTCACCGGGCACGGCATCAACTCGTCCTTCCACTCCGGCCTGATCATCCCGCACTACGACAGCCCGCACGCCACCACCGTCATGCAGCCCGGGATGACGTTCACGATCGAGCCGATGCTGACGCTGGGGACGCACGAGTACGACATGTGGGCCGACGGCTGGACCGTCGTGACGAAGGACCGGAAGCGGACCGCGCAGTTCGAGCACACACTGGTGGTGACGGACACGGGGGCCGAGATCCTCACCCTGCCGTAGCACTTTCCGGCCGGAGGCGTTTTACCGACAACACGTCGGGAAGACATTGACTTAGGTATACCTAAGCAGGAGGATCGGGCAGGGCGGCCGCCGTGCCGCCGTGCCCGGTCTTCGGAGCGCTTCTGGTCTTTCGGAGGTTTGTCTTGGACGCCTTCTCCACGGTCATCCGTGTCGCGTCGCACGAGCAGCACACCGAGGCGGAGTCCTCGGCGTTCATGAGCAATCTGCTCGGCGGCCGCCTCGGGGTCGATGCGTACGCGCGCTACACCGAGCAGCTGTGGTTCGTGTACCGGGCCCTGGAGGACGCGGCCGAATCCCTGAGGGACGACCCGGTGGCGGGCCCCTTCATACAGCCCGAGCTGATGCGCGTCGCCGAGATCGAGCGCGACCTGGCGCACCTGCGCGGGCCCTCCTGGCGCGCGACGCTGGTGGCGCTGCCCGCGACCCGGGCGTACGCCGCCCGGGTGGCCGAGTGCGCGGCCACCTGGCCCGGCGGATACGTCGCCCACCACTACACCCGCTACCTGGGCGACCTCTCCGGCGGCCAGATCATCCGCGACAAGGCGGAGCGGACCTGGGGCTTCGAGCGCAGGGGCGACGGCGTGCGCTTCTACGTCTTCGCCGACATCGCCAACCCCGCGGCCTTCAAACGCAACTACCGCGAGCTGCTGGACGCCATCGCCGCGGACGACCTGGAGAAGCAGCGCATCATCGACGAGTGCAAGCGCGCCTTCGACTACAACGGGGCCGTCTTCCGCGAGCTGGGCGCGGAGTTCCCGCTCAGCGCGTGAACGTCGGCGCCTGCGGCGGCACGTCGAAGCGGACGCGGCCGCCGATCTCGACCGTGCCGTCGGGGCCGGGGGCGGTGAGGAGCTGGGAGCCGGCGCCCTGGGTGATGTTCAGGGCGCGGTTGAGCTCGGCCGTCAGCAGGATCGCGGCCGAGCCGGTGGCCTCGTCCTCGGCGATGATCCCGTCGGGGCGGCGCGGGAAGCCGCGGGCGCGGACCCGGCCCGCCGCCTCGTCCTCCCACGCCCACGCGTACAGCCAGCCCTCGCCGGGCGGCGGGGCGGGCAGGGCGTCGACCTCGGCGGGGGTCGCGTACTGCTGCGTGCGCTTGCCCTCGACCCACTCGGGCCGGGCCGTGATCCAGGTGAACTCCCCGTCGTCGCGGGCCCATACGGACCCGACCGGCGGCCGGACCTCCTCGATGTCCAGCAGCCAGGCCACCCCCACCAGCGGGTGCCCCGCGAAGGACATCCGCGTGCCGGGGGTGCGGATGTCGACGATCCCGCGCTCCGGATCGTCGACGAACACCGTCTCGCTGTAGCCGAGTTCGGCGGCGAGCTCCTGCCGCGCCGTGTCGTCGAGGCAGGTCCGGCCGTCGCGCACGACGCCGAGGAGGTTGCCGAACCTGCCGTCGCCCGCGCAGAAGACCCTGAGGACATCGAGATCGTTCACGCGGGCATTCAAACACGGCCCGGCAGCTCAGAGCCGCACGGTGCGCCGCCTGCGGGCGAAGGACACCGCGCCCGCGCCGGCCGCGACGGCCGCGGCGGAGGCGCCGAGCAGGGCCCCGGCCGGGATGTCGGCGCCGGTGGAGGCGAGGCTTCCGCCCGCGCTGCCGCCCGTGCCGCCCGTACCGCCCGTACCGCCGCCGACCGTGCCGGCGCCGCCCGCGCTGCCGCCGGTGCTGCCCGACGAGGCCCCGCCGGACTGCGTCGGGGACGGGGAGGCGCTCGGCAGCGGGGCGTCCTTGTCTGCGCTCACCGTGAGGGTGACCGGGTCGGTCGGCTTGCCCTCGGCGTAGTCCCCGCTCGGGGCCCCGATGGCGGCCGCACCCTCGGCGGTGAAGACCGCCGGGACTCCGTTCAGGGCGAGCACGCCGCCGGTGGTGCGGTAGTCGGCCTTGGACAGGTCGAGGGTGGCGAAGGGGACGTCGGCCTTGGTGGAGGAGGGCGTCTTCACGTCCAGCACCAGGGTGCCCTTCGCGCCCTCGGCGTTGACGCGCAGGTTGCCGAAGGTCATGTCGATGCCGTGGTCGGGCCGCTGGAAGCGCAGGCTGCCCGCGAAGGAGGCGGTCAGCTTCTTCTTCGCCGCGTCGAGTTCGCCCGTACCGAAGGAGAAGGAGTAGGTGCGGCCGTCGGCGACGGCGCCGCCCGCCGGGGTGACGCTGCCGCCGCCGTCAGCGACGTACGTACGGAACGACTCCTTCACGCCCCAGGTCAGCCGGCCGGCGAGCAGCCGCTGGGCGCCGGTCGGAGCCGGTGCAGAGGGGCTCGGCGCGGAGGGCGACGGTGCGGAGGGGCTCGGGGCGGAAGGGCCGGGCGCCGACGGGCTCGGGGCGGACGGCGAGGGGGCCGTGGGCGTGCCGTACTCCAGGGCGGCGGTGAGCGGGTCGCCGGTCAGGCCCGTGTACTTGGGCGATCCGAGCTGGTCCGCGGCCTCCTTGGTGAGGGTGGTCCCGAGCTTCTCCATGGCCGGGCCGGTGAAGGCCACGTCCGCGAGCGGGACGTCGCGGGTGAGGGTGCCGTTCTTGACGACGTCGGCGGTCAGCTTCTTCGTGCCGGTGTCGATGCGGACGTTCGACAGGACCACCTTGAAGCCGTGGGCGGCCGATTCGAAGGTCACGCTGCCCTTGAAGGCGGCGGTCGCCGTGTGGCTGCCGTCCTTGTCGTACGAGCCGGTCGCCGAGGTGAAGCGGAAGGTGCCGTCCGCGTTCAGGGCGGCGCCGTCCGCCGGGGTGATGGTGCCCTGCGCCATGGCCAGGACGTACGTGCGGTAGCTCGCCAGGATGCCCCAGTCGAGGGTGCCGTTCACGATCGGTATCGGCGCGGAGGCGCCCGCGGCGGGCGGGACGGCCGGGCCGCTGCCGGCCGCCGTCGCGGGCAGGGCGAAGGCGGTGGCGCCGAGCGCGGCGGCCGTGGCGACGGCCGCCGCCAGGGCGAGCGGGCGGCGGCGGAGGAGGGGCGACGACATGGGTGGGCTCTCCTGGGGCAACGGGGGTGGCTTGCGTGGTGGCGGATGGTCGGTGGGCGGGGCCGGCGGGCTCAGGACCGCGGGTGCGCGTCGGCGGACCCGGGGTCGGCGGCTGCCGCGGCCGCTGCCGTACGGCGTCCGCGCACGACGAGGAAGGCGGCGCCGCCGGCGAGGACGAGGACGGCCACGCCGAGGGCGGCGTACAGCCCGGAGTCCGAGGCGGTGGCGGCCTGCGCGGCGGGGCCGGCCGCGGCGGCCGGGGAGGGGGCCTGCGCGGCGGGCGCGGGCGTGGAGCCCAGGTCGGGCAGGGCGGGCAGCTGCGCGGTGGCGTCCAGGGCGACGGCGAGTGAGACGGGGTCCATCTCGGTCCCGGCCTTGTACATCGCGTTGAAGGCCCGGGCGCCCCCCTCGGTGAGTGCGGCCGGGGCCTCGGTGAGGGTGGCGAGGGCGCCATCGGTCCTCAGCGCCTTGGCGTCGAACTCGACGAGCGGGACGGCGGGCGCGGTCCCGGGGGCGGCGCCGGTGGTGGCGTCACCGCCGGTGGTGACGTCGGCGGTCAGGACGCCCTTGCCGTCGGCCACCTTGACGCCCACCTTGGCGAGCGTGAGGTCGAGGTGGGCTCCGGTGAAGCGGACGCTGCCGGCGAAGACGGCCTCCAGCGTGCCGGTCCGTGCGTCGTACGTGCCCTTGCCCTGCGGGAAGCGGAAGAGCGCGCCGCCGTCCCGGGCACCCTCGCCGAGGGTCCACTTCCCCTGGCCGACCGGCCCGGTGACGTACTCGCGGAAGGTGCGCCGTACGCCCCAGTCGACGGCGGCGTCGGCGAACGCGCCGCCGGCGGCCGCCCCCGGGTCCTGCGAGGCCCCGGCCGCAGCGCTCGGGGACGGCGAAGGCGCTGCGGCCGGGGCGGACTTGACGTCGACGGAGAGCGTGAGGGGGTCGAGCGGGGTCCCGGCGGCGTAGTAGCCGGAGAAGGCCTGGGCGCCCTGTTCGGTGAGGGTGGCCGGGATACGGGTGAGGGCGAGGGGGCTGCCGCCTCCCTTCATCTCGATGCCGGCGAGGCCGAGGGTGGCGAAGGGGACCTGGGTGCGGGTGGTGACGGCGCCGGTGTCCTTGGCCTTGCCGACGACGTCCGCGTAGAGGGTGCCGCTGCCGCCCTGGATCCTGACGGTGGGACGGCTGACGGTCAGGTCGAGCTCGTACGAGCCGTCGGGCTTCCGGTGGCCCTGAAAGGCGACTCCGCCGCTGAACGCGGCCTCGAAGGCGCCGGTGGCGGGGTCGTAGGAGCCGGTGGCGGAGTGGAAGCGGAACAGGCTGCCGCCGACCGTGGCGGCGCCGTTCTTCAGCTGGAAACCGCCTTTCGCCACGGGCCCGGTGACGTAACTCTGGAAGGAGGACTTGATCCCCCAGTCGAGCCGGCCGCCTTGCACGGTACGGCTCGCCGCCTGGGCGCCGGCGGCGGGGAGCAGTGCACACAGAAGGGCCGCCAGCGTCGCCAACAGGGCGACTGCGTACGGGCGGACGGGCCGTGCGGACATGAAGTCCCCTTCCAGGACCTGGTAGATAAGGTTAGGCTAACCTAAGCTACTGGCGGGTGTAGGCGAAACTCTCGAACGCGCCACCGTTTGTCCGCACTTGGCCACTTACCACCTGCCGCTTCCTGCTTCCCCCTCGCCCACCCCAGCCCCAGCCCCAGCCGCACGATCAGGACGGTGCCTCCGTGCCCACGCCCGCCGTGTCAACCCGCCCTCCCCGCCGCACCCTTGCCCTCGCGCTCGCCTTCTGCGCGCTGGCCCTGGGCGCCGCGACCGGCTGCGCGGGCGCGGACCCCGGCGCCGCAGGCCCGTCGGCGCACGCGGCGCCCGCTCTGCCCGACCGGGTGGAGCCGCTCTCCCCCGCCCCCGTCCCGGCCCTCCCCGCGACCGTTCCCTCGGCGGACGGCCGCACGGTCACCGTGGCCTCCGCGGACCGGATCGTCCCGCTGTCCGGCAGCCTCAACGAGCTCGTCCAGACCCTCGGACTCGGCCCGCAGGTCGTCGCCCGCGACATCACCGCCACCTTCGAACAGGCGGCCCGGCTCCCCGTGGTGACACGGGGTCACGAGGTCTCCGCCGAGAGCGTGCTCTCGCTGCGCCCGACGCTGGTACTGGCCGAGACCGCCTCCGGGCCGGCCGAGGCCCTCGCGCAGATCCGCGACGCAGGCGTGCCGCTGCTGGTGGTGGCCCCGGCCAGGTCCCTGGACGACGTACCGCGGCGGATCGACACCGTGGCCGGCGCACTCGGCGTCAAGGAGGCCGGGACGCGGTTGAAGGAACGCACCGACGGGCGGATCGCCGCCGCCCGTACGGGCATTCCCGCGAGCGCGGCCGCGGGGAGGAAGCCGCGGGTCGCCTTCCTCTACCTGCGCGGTACGGCCTCGGTCTACCTGATGGGCGGCTCCGAGTCGGGCGCGGCCCCGCTGCTGGAGGCGGCCGGGGCCGTCGACACGGGCAAGGAGTCCGGGCTCGGCAAGGACTTCACGCCGATCACCAGCGAGGCCCTCGCGGCGGCCGCGCCGGACGCGATCCTGGTGATGTCCAAGGGACTGGAGTCCGTGGGCGGTACGGAGGGCCTGGTGAAGATCCCCGGCGTCGCCCAGACCCCGGCGGGCATGGACCGCCGCGTGATCGCCGTCGACGACGGCGTGCTGCTGAGCTACGGCCCCCGCACGGACCAGGTGCTGAGCTCACTGATCACCCAGCTGTACGGGAAGGCCGCCTGAGGTGGGCACCCGCAACGCGCAGGCACCCGCGTCGCAGGCCGCCTCCCGGGAGACCGCCGAGGCGGCAGGCCCGGCCTGCGCGGCGGACGCCGCCCCCGCCGGACCCCCGCGCCGCGGCGCCCGGCTCGTCTGCGGGCTCGTCGCCGTGCTCCTGCTGCTCGCACTCGTCTCCGCCGGCGCGGGGGCGTACGCGATCCCGGCCGGGGAGGTCCTCGGCTCGGTGCAGCACCGCATCGGCCTCGGCGGAGCCCCGCTCGACCGGGTCGGCGAGAGCGTGCTGTGGAACGTACGCCTCCCCCGGGTCGTGCTCGCGCTGCTCGTCGGCGCGAGCCTGGGCTGCGCGGGCGCGCTGATGCAGGGGGTGTTCGGAAATCCGCTCGCGGAGCCCGGCGTCATCGGGATCTCGGCGGGCGCGGCCGTCGGCGCGGTCGGCGCCATTGCGCTGGGCCTGGGATTCCTCGGCAACTGGACCGTCGCCGCCTGTGCGTTCACGGCCGGGCTCGTCACCGTGGGCGCCGTCTACCTGCTCTCCCGCACCGGCGGCCGCACCGAGGTGGTCACGCTCGTGCTCACCGGGATCGCCGTCAACGCCTTCGCCGGGGCCCTCATCGGCCTGTTCGTCTTCTTCGCCGACAGCGGCCAGGTCAGCCAGATCACCTTCTGGCAGCTCGGCTCCCTCGCCCAGGCCACCTGGCCCAAGGTGCTCGCCGTCCTGCCCTGCGCCGCCGCGGGCCTGCTGGCCGCCCCCTGGTACGCCCGCCGGCTGGACCTCCTCGCGCTCGGCGAAGGGCCCGCCCGCCACCTGGGGGTGGACGTGGAGCGGCTGCGGCTCGCGCTCATCGTGGTCGTCGCGCTGCTGACCGCGGCCGCCGTCGCCGTGGCCGGTGTCATCACCTTCGTCGGGCTGCTCGTGCCGCACCTGCTGCGCATGGCGAACGGGCCGGGCCACCGCTTCCTGGTCCCGGGCAGTGCGCTGGCCGGTGCGGCGGTGCTGCTCGCGGGCGACCTCGCCGCGCGGACCGCGGCCCGGCCGGCGGAGCTGCCGCTCGGGGTGCTGACCGCGCTGGTGGGCAGTCCCTTCTTCTTCTGGCTGCTGCGCCGCACCCGCCGCCGGCAGGGAGGCTGGGCATGACCGGGCCGTTCTTCCGGCGGGGCGGGCGCCGGATCCCCGGGCGCCGCCCCGCCGGCACCGCGCTGGTGCAGGCCGCGGGCCTGCACGTCCGCCTCGGTGGCCGGGAGGTGCTCGCCGGGATCGACCTGGCGGCCCGGGCGGGCGAGGTGCTGGCCCTGGTCGGTCCCAACGGCGCCGGGAAGTCCACGCTGCTCGCCGCCCTGGCCGCCGATCTGCCCGCCGCCGCGGGCACCGTACGGATCGACGGGCGGCCGGCGCAGGAGTGGAGCGCCGCGGAGCTGGCGCTGCGGCGGTCCGTGCTCCCGCAGTCGGCGGCGATGTCCTTCCCCTTCCCGGTGGCGGACGTCGTCCGGATGGGCCGCGCGCCCTGGGCCGGGACAGCGCTCGCCGGGGCCGACGAGGAGGCGGTGGCCGCCGCCATGGCCGCCACGGAGGTGGCCGGCTTCGCCGCCCGCCCGTTCCCGGCGCTGTCCGGCGGCGAGCGGGCCCGGGTCGCGCTGGCCCGGGTGCTGGCGCAGCGGGCGCCACTGGTGCTCCTGGACGAGCCGACCGCCGCCCTCGACCTGCGCCATCAGGAGCTGGTGCTGCGGATCTGCCGGGAGCGGGCCGCGGCCGGGGACGCGGTGGTGGTCGTCCTGCACGACCTGGGCCTGGCCGCCGCGTACGCCGACCGCGTCGCCGTGCTGCACGGCGGGCGGATCGCGGCGGACGGGGAGCCGGCCGCGGTGTTCGGCGCGGAGCTGCTGAGCCGGGTCTACCGGCAGCCGGTCGAGGTGCTGCCGCATCCGCGCACCGGGATTCCGCTTGTTCTGCCTGTCCGCAGGTAAGCCCGTTCCGCAGTACGGAACAGTCACCGCGGTTTGACCTCCGCTTGACCCTCCCATGGGATTTCCTTGGAGGTGCCGTGACGGCGTCGTGTCCGGAGAGCGTAGATGTGGGCTGAATCACTGGACGGCCGGGTAGGGGTCAGGTAAGCCTCGGTTAAGTTAGGTCCGCCTCACCGGCCGTCCCACCTGATCGGGGCGGCCGTCTGCCGACGCCAGACAGCCCAGGAGCCCACATGCGCCCCGCCCGCCTCACCGCCCTCACCACGGCCGCTGCCGTGGCTGCGCTCACGGCCGTCACCGGCTGCGCCGAGAAGAGCGACGCGGGCGACGCGGCGATCAAGGTGGCCGCCTCGGACAGCGCGTGCGAGGTCTCGAAGACCGAGTTCCCCGCCGGCAAGGTGGCCCTGGACGTCGAGAACAAGGGCTCGAAGGTCACCGAGGTCTACGTCTACTTCCCGGACGGCCGCATCGTCGCCGAGCGCGAGAACATCGGCCCCGGCACCAAGGCCGCCATCACCGCCGAGGTCAAGGCCGGCGAGTACGAGATCGCCTGCAAGCCCGGCATGAAGGGCGACGGCATCCGCCAGAAGGTCAAGGCCACCGGCGGCGGCGCCGAGAAGCGCAGCCCCGAGCTGGACGCGGCCGTCGCCGAGTACCGCAAGTACGTGCAGGCCCAGGCCGACGAGACCACCCCGACCGTCAAGGCGTTCGTGGACGCCGTCAAGGCCGGTGACCTGGAGGCCGCGAAGAAGGCGTACGCCACCTCCCGCATCGGCTGGGAGCGCACCGAGCCGGTCGCCGAGTCCTTCGGCGACATCGACCCGAAGATCGACGTGCGCGAGGACGGCCTGGAGGCCGGCCAGGACCCGGCGAAGGACTGGACCGGCTGGCACCGCCTGGAGAAGGCCCTGTGGGCCGACGGCAAGATCGGCGACGAGGAGAAGAAGCTCGCCGACCAGCTGTCGACCGACATCGCCGAGTGGCAGAAGAAGATCGGCAGCGCCGAGATCACCCCGACCTCCATGGCCAACGGCGCCAAGGAGCTGCTGGACGAGGTCGCCACCGGCAAGGTCACCGGCGAGGAGGAGCGCTACAGCCACACCGACCTGGTCGACTTCAAGGCCAACGTCGAGGGCGCGCAGAAGGCGTACGAGCTGCTCAAGCCGGTCGCCGCGAAGAACGACGCGGAGCTCGCCAAGCAGCTGGACACCCAGTTCGCCGCGATGAACACCCTGCTGGACAAGTACCGCGCGGACAAGAACACCTACGAGTTCACCTCCTACGACAAGGTCGGCGCCCCGGAGCGCAAGGAGCTCTCGGACGCCGTGAGCGCACTGGGCGAGCCGCTGTCGAAGCTGGCCGCCGCGGTCGCGAAGTAATTCCGGTAACCGGTAGAGAGAAAAGCAGGCGGGAGAATCCGGAATGACTGAATCTGTATCGGCTCCGCAGGCGGACGCGGCGTCCGCGGACGAGGCCGGGCAGGCCGGGCAGGCCGCCGGCGGCGACGCCGGCCAGGCGGCGGGCGGCCCCTCGCGGCGCTCCCTCCTCGGCGGGGGCGGGGCCGGGCTGGCGCTCGGCGCCGCCGCGGCCGGCGGCGCGGCCGCGGCCCTGAGCTCCGGCTCGGACATCGCGCCGGTGGCCTCCGCCGGCGGGGCCGTTCCCTTCCACGGCGAGCACCAGGCCGGTATCGCCAGCGCCGTCCAGGACCGCCTGCACTTCGCCGCCTTCGACGTGAAGACGAAGGACCGCGCCGAGCTGGTCAAGATGCTCAAGGAGTGGACCGAGGCGGCCCGCCTGATGACGGCCGGCCGGCCCGTCGGCGACGTCTACGAGGGCTCCCCGGAGGCCCCGCCCACCGACACCGGCGAGGCCTTCGGCCTCAAGCCGTCCCGCCTGACCCTCACCATCGGCTTCGGCCCCGGCCTGTTCGCCAAGGACCGCTTCGGCCTGGAGGACAAGCGCCCCGAGGCCCTGGTGGACCTGGAGCTGTTCCCCGGCGACAACCTCGACCCGGCCCGCTCCGGCGGCGACCTGTGCGTCCAGGCCTGCGCCGACGACCCGCAGGTCGCGGTGCACGCCATCCGCCAGCTCGCCCGCATCGGCTTCGGCAAGGTCGCGGTGCGCTGGTCGCAGCTCGGCTTCGGCAAGACCTCCTCGACCACCCCGGACGAGCAGACGCCGCGCAACATGATGGGCTTCAAGGACGGCACCCGGAACATCGCCGGGAACGACAAGGCCGGCCTCGACAAGCACGTGTGGGTCGGCGAGAACGACGGCAGCGCCTGGATGACCGGCGGCTCGTACCTGGTGGCGCGCCGCATCCGGATGAACATCGAGATCTGGGACCGCACCCCCCTGCAGGAGCAGGAGGACATCTTCGGCCGCAACAAGGGCGAGGGTGCGCCGGTGGGCAAGTCCAAGGAGCGCGACGAGCCGTTCCTGAAGGCGATGAAGCCGGAGGCGCACGTCCGCCTCGCGCACCCCGACTCCAACAACGGGGCGACGATCCTGCGCCGCGGCTACTCCTTCACGGACGGCTCGGACGGGCTGGGCCGCCTCGACGCGGGCCTGTTCTTCCTGGCCTACCAGCGCGACGTCCGCAAGGGCTTCATCCCGATCCAGCGCAACCTGGCCAAGTCCGACGGGCTCAACGAGTACATCCAGCACGTGGGTTCGGCGATCTTCGCCGTCCCGCCGGGCGTCCGCGACAAGGACGACTGGTGGGGCCGGACGCTGTTCGCGTAGGTCGCAGGGAAGGGGAGAACCGGCGTGTTCAGCAACTATCTGATCGGCCTGCGTGAGGGACTCGAGGCCAGTCTGGTCGTCTGCATCCTCATCGCGTACCTGGTGAAGACCGGGAACAAGGACAAGCTGGGGCCGCTGTGGCTCGGGGTCGGCCTCGCGGCCGCGCTGAGCCTGGCCTTCGGCGCGGCCCTGGAGTTCGGCACCTCGGAGCTGACGTTCCAGGCGCAGGAGGCGATCGGCGGCAGCCTGTCGATCGTCTCGGTCGGCCTCGTGACGTGGATGGTCTTCTGGATGAAGAAGACCGCCCGGCACCTGAAGTCCGAGCTGCAGGACAAGCTCGACGCAGCCCTCGCGATGGGCACCGGCGCGCTGGTGACCACGGCGTTCCTGGCCGTCGGCCGGGAGGGCCTGGAGACCTCGCTGTTCGTGTGGCGCTCGGTCCACGCGGCCGGCAACGGCGCCGGTCCGCTCGTGGGCGTCCTGCTCGGCATCGGCTCGTCGATCGTGCTGGGCTGGCTGTTCTACCGCGGCGCGCTGAAGATCAACCTCTCGAAGTTCTTCACCTGGACCGGCGGCATGCTGGTCGTCGTCGCCGCGGGTGTCCTCGCGTACGGCGTCCACGACCTCCAGGAGGCCGAGTTCCTGCCCGGCCTGATGAACAAGGCCTTCGACGTCAGCGCCGCGATCCCGCCGGACAGCTGGTACGGGACCCTGCTCAAGGGCACGTTCAACTTCCAGCCGGACCCGACCTGGCTCCAGGTCGGCGTGTGGGTCCTGTACCTGGCCCCCACGCTGCTGCTCTTCCTGAAGCAGCAGAGCTCCGGCCGCCCGGCCCCTGCCCCGGCCGCCACCGCGGACGCGTAAGGCACCCCGCACGCCCGAAGGGGGCCCGGATCGAGGCGATCCGGGCCCCCTTCCCGTATGCCGTTCCGCTGCCGCGGGGTCCGGCCGCCGGGCCCCGCCTTGCTCCCCGGGGCTCCGCCCCGGGATACGGAGAAAGGGCGGGGCGGGGAGAAGGCTCCGCGCAGCGGCAAAGGTCACCGAGCCCCCACTCGGCCACGGTCACCAGAGGCGGTCGACCAGGCCCGGGTACAGGGCGATGCGGCTGCCCGCGAAGGCGGCGGCGGCCTGCGGCCCGAGCCCCGGGAAGTCGCCGAGCACCTCCTTGTCGAAGCCGGCCGCATCCGTGGCCAGCGGCTCCTCCGGCGTACCCCCGACCAGCACGGCCCCAGGCAGCCGCGTGAAGCCGGCCGCCTCGTAGAACCCGGCCAGCGGCCGATCGCAGCTGAACAGCACCACGTCGACCCCCGGATCCGCGACCAGCGCCGCACGGGCCGCCGCCACCAGCCGGCCGCCGTACCCGCGCCCGCGCGCCGACTCCCGCACCACCACCGCGCTGAGCCCCGCTGCCCGGTACGTGCGCCCCGCGTGCCGGACCGGCTTGTACAGCAGCGCCAGCGAGGCCACGACCTCCCCGGCCCCGTCCCGCAGCAGCATCACCCGTGGCTCGAGCGCCGGATCATGCCCGGCACCGGCGCCCGGCCAGGCCTGCGCCTCCAGCGCGGCGACCTGGGCCGCGAGCTCCGCCGGCAGTTCTGCCTCCGCGTACGAGACGACGGTCATCCGGGGATCCGGACGCCCTCGCCGCCCACCCGCACCCGCGGGTCCCCGTCCCGCAGCTCCACGGTGAGGACGCCAGGGCGGCCCATGTCCTCGCCCTGGTGGAGGGTGAGCACCGCCTCCGCCGGGACCAGGCCGAGCTCGCGCGCGTACGCCCCGAAGGCCGCGGCGGCGGCGCCCGTGGCCGGGTCCTCGACGACGCCGCCGACCGGGAACGGGTCGCGCACGTGGAACTCGGCCGGGCCGGAGCGGTGCACCAGCTGGACCGTGGTCAGGTCCAGGCGCCGCATCAGCGCCTCCAGCCGGGCGAAGTCGTAGTCGAGCTCGGCGAGCCGGGCCCGGGTGGCGGCGCCGAGCACCAGGTGGCGGGCCCCGGCGTAGGCGATCCGGGGCGGGATCGCCGGGTCCAGGTCGGCCTCCGGCCAGTCCAGCGCGGCCAGCGCCTCGGCGAGGTCGGCGGCCTCGACCTCCTCGACGTGCGGCTCGACGCTGGTCAGGACGGCCCGCAGGCCGTCCTCGGACGCGGTGACCGAGACGGGCACCGTGCCCGCCGGAGTCGCGAAGAGGAGCTCGCCCGGACCGATCCGCTCGGCCAGCGCCACGGAGGCGGCCACGGTGGCGTGCCCGCAGAAGGACACCTCCGCCTTCGGGCTGAAGAACCGCAGGGTGAAGGCCCGCCCGGGCTCGCCGCCGAGGCCGGCCGGCGGGCCGGTCAGGAAGGCCGTCTCGCTGTAGCCGAGCCGGGCGGCGATCTCCAGCATGCCGGCGTCGTCCAGGCCGCTCGCGTCGAGCACGACCCCGGCGGGGTTGCCGCCGGCGGGGTCGGCGGAGAAGGCGGTGTAGCGCAGTACATCGGTCGCATCGGTCGTCATGATCGGGCCAACTGCCGCCCGCCGCCGTGCATTCCCGGAACCGGCCGCGACCCGCGGGTCAGCCGGTTCAGCCGGTTCAGCCGGTTCAGCCGCGCCCGATGTACGGCATCGCCGTCGCCATCACCGTCGCGAACTGCACGTTCGCCTCCAGCGGCAGCTCCGCCATGTGCAGCACGGTGCGCGCGACGTCGGCGGCGTCCATCACCGGCTCCACCGCCAGCTGCCCGTTGGCCTGGAGGATCCCGGTCTGCATGCGCTCGGTCATCTCGGTGGCCGCGTTGCCGATGTCGATCTGCCCGCACGCGATCCGGTACGGGCGCCCGTCCAGCGACAGCGACTTGGTCAGGCCCGTCATGGCGTGCTTGGTGGCGGTGTAGGCGATCGAGTTCGGGCGGGGCACGTGCGCGGAGATGGATCCGTTGTTGATGATCCGGCCGCCCTGCGGGTCCTGTTCCTTCATCTGCCGGAAGGCCGCCTGGGCGCACAGGAAGGCCCCGGTGAGGTTGACGTCGACCACCGAGCACCAGGCCTCGTAGGTGATGTCCTCCAGCGGGACGCCGCCGGGGCCGAAGGTGCCGGCGTTGTTGAACAGCAGGTCGAGTCGGCCGTACCGTGCGCGGACCGCCGCGAACAGGGCGGTCACGTCGTCCGGGTCGCTGACGTCCGCGCGGACGCACAGCACGTCCGCCTCGGGGCCGGCGGCCCGTGCGGTCTCCTCCAGCGGTTCGGGCCGGCGGCCGGCGACGGCGACCGACCAGCCGGCGCCGGCCAGGGCGAGGGCGACGGAGCGGCCGATGCCGGAGCCCGCTCCGGTGACGACGGCGATCTTCTTCCCACGTGAGCTCATGGGGCCGCAGGGTACGTCACATGTCGCATCCGTCCGCGGACGTTCCATTTGCTGAGAGCATGGGTCGGCCAGGGGTGTGAAAAGACGACGAAAAGACTGGAGTTCCGCATGTCGGAGACAGGCCCTGCGACGGCCCCTTCGCACGAGCAGCCGTCGCCCGAGACGCTCTCCGCCCGACCCCCCGCCTCCGCCCCCAAGACCACTGCCGCCCGGCGCACCGGGCTGCTCGTCACCGTCGTCCTCGGCGGGCTCAGCGCCCTCCCCCCGCTGTCGATGGACATGTACCTGCCGGCCCTGCCGGAGGTCACCACGGCCCTGCACAGCCCGGCCGCCACCGTCCAACTCACCCTCACCGCCTGCCTCGCCGGCATGGCGCTGGGCCAACTCGTCGTCGGCCCGATGAGCGACAAGTGGGGACGCCGCCGGCCCCTGCTGGCCGGCATGGTCCTCTACGTCCTCGCCACCGCCGTCTGCGCCCTCGCCCCGAGCGCCGAGCTGCTCATCGGCTTCCGCCTGCTCCAGGGCCTCGCCGGATCGGCCGGGATCGTCATCGCCCGCGCCGTCGTGCGCGACCTCTACGACGGCGTGGAGATGGCCCGCTTCTTCTCCACCCTGATGCTCATCTCCGGCGTGGCCCCCATCGTCGCGCCGCTCATCGGCGCCCAGGTGCTCCGCTTCGCCGACTGGCGCGGGGTCTTCGTGGTCCTCGCCGCCGTGGGCCTCGCCCTCACCCTGGTGGTGTGGCGCAGCCTCGGCGAGACGCTGCCGCCCGCGCAGCGGCAGACCGGCGGGGTCGGCGCGGCGCTGCGGACGGTGCGCGGGCTGCTCGGCGACCGCGTCTTCGCCGGCTACACCCTGGCCGGCGGCTTCGCCTTCGCGACGCTGTTCTCGTACATATCCGCCTCGCCGTTCGTGGTGCAGGAGATCTACGGGGCCTCCGCCCAGACCTTCAGCCTGCTGTTCGGCCTGAACTCCATCGGCCTGATCGTCGCCGGGCAGGTCAACGGCAAGCTGCTGGTCGGCCGGGTCAGCCTGGACAAGGTGCTGGCGGGCGGGCTCGCCGTCGTCGCGACCGCCGCGGCGGCGCTGCTGCTGATGACGACCGGGGTGTTCGGGGAGGTCGGCCTGGTGCCGGTCGCGGCCGGGCTGTTCGTGCTGATGTCGGCGATGGGCTTCGTCCTGCCGAACACGAACGCGCTCGCCCTGATGCGCACCCCGCACGCGGCCGGCTCGGCCTCCGCGCTGCTCGGGACCGCCTCCTTCCTCGTGGGGGCGGTCGCCTCGCCGCTGGTCGGGATCGCGGGCGAGGACACGGCGGTGCCGATGGCCGTGGTCCAGCTGGCGTGCGCGCTGCTCGCGTCGGGCTGCTTCCTCGGCATGTGCCGCCCGTGGCGCGACCGGGAGGCGGCGCCGGCCGCGGCGTGAGCCGGGCCCGGGCCCCGGACCGGGCGGCCCGGGCGTGGGCCGGGCGGCCCGGGCGCCGTAAACTTCGCAGGTGAACGTCTCCGCCCCCACCACCGCCGAAGCCCTCCGGTCCGCGCTGGCCGGTCTGCTCGACGGGCTCCCGCCGAAGCAGGCCGCGGCCGCCGTCGAGCGGCTGATCGCCAACTACCGGGGGCGCACGCCCACCGACGCGCCCGTCCTGCGCGACCGCTCCGACGTCGCGGCGTACGCGGCGTACCGGATGCCGGCCACCTTCGAGGCCGTACGGTCCGCCCTGGCCGGCCTCGCCGAGGCCGCCCCGCAGTGGACGCCGGGCTCGCACGTGGACGTCGGCGGCGGCACGGGCGCGGCGACCTGGGCGGTGGACGCGACCTGGGACGGCCCGCGCACGACCACCGTCCTGGACTGGGCCGAGCCCGCGCTCGCCCTGGGCCGGGAGCTGGCCGGGGCCTCCGCCTCGCCGGTGCTGCGCTCGGCCGAGTGGCGGCGGGCCGTCATCGGCTCCGGGCTCGCCCTGCCCGAGGCCGACCTGGTGACGGTGTCGTACGTCCTGGGCGAGCTGACCCCCGAGGCCCGCCGGGCCGTGGTCGCCGAGGCGGCCCGCGCCGGACAGGCGGTGGTGCTGATCGAGCCGGGCACGCCCGAGGGGTACCTGCGCATCCGCGAGGCCCGCGACCAGCTGATCGAGGCCGGGCTGCACGTCGCCGCCCCCTGCCCGCACGACGGCACCTGCCCGATCGAGGTCGGGCGGGACTGGTGCCACTTCGCGGCGCGGGTCAGCCGCTCCTCGCTGCACCGGCAGGTCAAGGGCGGCTCGCTCCCGTACGAGGACGAGAAGTTCAGCTACGTCGCCGCGACCCGTTTCCCGGTGGAGCCGGTCCCCTCCCGGATCACGCGCAAGCCGCAGATCCGGAAGGGGCTCGTCCTGCTGGACCTGTGCGGTCCCGAGGGCGAGGGGCTGACCCGGTCGACCGTGACCAAGCGCCACGGCGACCTGTACAAGGCGGCGCGGGACGCCGAGTGGGGCGAGCAGTGGCCGCCCCCGGCCGAGGACACCGCCGACTGACGGCGCCGCTACATCCGCAGCTCCTGGGTGCAGCACTTCACGCTGCCGCCGCCCTTGAGCAGCTCACCCAGGTCCATCGGGATCGGCTCGAAGCCCCGCTCGCGCAGCGGGGCGAGCAGCCCGGTCGCGGCCTGCGGCAGCAGGACGTGCCGGCCGTCGCAGACCGCGTTCAGGCCGAGGGCCTCGGCGTCCTCGTCGCCGGCGATCAGCGCGTCCGGGAACAGCCGCCGCAGCACGGCCTGGCTGCCGGGCGAGAACGCGGGCGGGTAGTACATGACCTCGTCGCCGTCGAGGACGGACAGCGCGGTGTCCAGGTGGTAGTACCGCGGGTCCACCAGGTCCAGGCCGATGACCGGGCGGCCGAAGAACTCCTGGGCCTCGTCGTGCGAGAGGGGGCTCGAGCGGAAGCCCCGGCCGGCCAGGATCCAGCTGGCCGTGACGGCGAAGTCGCCCTCGCCCTCGTTGACATGGGACGGCTCGTGGACGTCCCGGAAGCCGCGGGACCGGAACCACTCGAGGTGGATCTCCGCCTCGGCGGCCCGCTCCGGATAGGCGAACCGGGCGCCGAGCACCCGGCCGTCGATCACGAGGGCGCCGTTGGCCGCGAAGACCATGTCCGGCAGCTCGGGGTCCGGTACGAGCGTCTCGACGGTGTGGCCGAGGGAGCGGTAGCGGTCCCGCAGGTCCTCCCACTGGGCGTGGGCGAGGGGCAGGTCCACCGGTTTCGTGGGGTCCATCCACGGGTTGATGGAGTACGTGACCCTGAAGTGTGCCGGTGGGCACATCAAGTAGCGCCGGGGTGTGGCGTCTCTGCGCAAAGAAGGCTCCTCACGACTCACGTGACATGTGGAGAGAATCGTCCCTCCTCAAAGGGGACCGCGCAGTGAACTGACCGGGTGGTTTACGGAATGACTCAAAGACGAGACGTACGATTGGTAATTTGTCCGAATGACCAGGAGCAACCCTGACGCGAAGGCCCCCGACGCCAGCCGCCGCAGCGAGCGGTCGCGGCAGGCCATCCTCGACGCGGCGCTCGCCCTGGTCGGGGAGGTCGGCTACAACAGGCTGACCATCGAGGCCATCGCCGCCCGCGCCGGGGTCGGCAAGCAGACGATCTACCGGTGGTGGCCGTCGAAGGCCGCGGTGCTCCTCGACGCCTCGCTCGCCCTCGCCGGGGACGCGGAGGCGGAGGGCGGCTGGTCCGGCTTCCCCGACACCGGGGACCTGGCCGCCGACCTCAAGCAGGTGCTGCGGGCCACCGTGGACGAGTTCAACGACGAGAAGTACGCGGCCCCCGCCCGCGCCCTGACCGCGGCCGGGGCCACCGACCCCGAACTGGGCGCCCGCTTCACCGAGAAGCTGCTGGAGCCGCAGCTCGCCCTGTACGAGGCCCGGTTGCGCGCGGCCCGGGAGGCCGGGCAGCTCCCGCCCGGCGCGGACCTGCGGCTGACCGTGGAGATGCTGGTCGGGCCGCTCACGTACCGCTGGCTGATGCGCACGGCCCCGCTGACGCACGCGTACGCGGACGCGCTGGTGGACCGGGTGCTGGCGGGCGCCGCGAGCTGAGGCGGGCGGGGGTTGCATCGAGGTGGCACCGGGGTGGCACCGGGGTGGCGAACGTCACCGAGCCCCTCAGAAGGGGCAACCCCCCAACCCAATGCCCCTCTTTGGGTCCTTTGATGACGAATTTCCCGGCACCGGAGCGACCCTCGCACGCGTGTCACCCCCACCCCCCGGTTGGGGAGAGCGGTCACCCGGGCCGCAGGATGGTGGGACGATGTGAGGGTCTGCCGGGGCCGAGGTCGTTGTGAGGGGATAGATGGGGTCTGAGTCCGGCCGCGTCAAACGCGGCGAGCAGAGCAGGATTTCGCAATGGCTGCGCCGGCGGTCGAAACCCTCGCCCGAGGACCCCGGGCGGGTACGCGAGGCCCTGCTGCTGTCCGTGACCGCCGCGGGCCTCCCGCTCGCCCCCGCCGCCCACCCCGCCGGCTACCGGTGTTCGTGCGACCGCATCGGCTGTCCCACCCCCGCGCGGCACCCGCTCTCCTTCGCCTGGCAGACCCAGTCGACCACCGACCGCGCGCAGGTCGAGCGTTGGGCCCGCAGCCAGCCCCAGGCCAACTTCGTCACCGCGACCGGCATGGTCCACGATGTGCTCGACGTCCCGCTGGAGGCCGGGATCCGCGCCCTGGAGCGGCTGCTCGCGGCCGGTGTCGAGGTCGGCCCGGTCGCCGAGTCGGGCGGGACGGGCGACCAGGCGCGGATGCTCTTCTTCACGGCTACGCGGGGGACGCCCGAGGACGAGGACGAGTGGTGGCCGTGCGAGCTGGACTGCCATCCCGAAACGATGGATGAGCATCCCGGGCTGCGGTGGCACTGCCGGGGCAGCTACGTCCTGGTGCCGCCGGCTGCCCTCCCGGGGGACCACGCGGTCACCTGGATCCGGGGCATGGAGCACCCGCTCCCGGACCCCCTCACCCTCCTGGAGTCCCTGACGGACGCCTGCGCCGCCCACGCGGGCTCCTCCCCCCAAACCCCGGCCCGGGCAGCCTGGCCGAGCCACTAACCCGGCCCCGGCCGCCTGCTCCCGTGCCGCTGACCCGGCCCGGTCACCCCCTCGGGGTCGTCGGCCCAGGCCCGCCCCCGCTGCGCGGAGCCGTCCCCGCCCCACCCTTTCGCCGTATCCCGGGGCTCCGCCCCGGACCCCGCGCCTCAAACGCCGGCGGGGCTGGATTTCACACGCGGCATTCGAACGCACCGGGCGGAGTCACGGGATACGGCGAACGGGTGGGGTGGGGACGGCTCCGCGCAGCGGGGTCGGGTGGGCCGCAGACGGGGGCAGCGGTCAGTGGATCCGCGTGACCACCACGTCCAGTGCCCACGGCTTCGCCGACTTGGCCGGCGGCTCCGCCTCGACCGTGTAGCCCAGGTCCCGGAGGGCCGCGACGAGCTCCGCGGGGGCCGCGGGCTCCACACCCGCGACCAGCAGGTCCCGCACCAGCCGCCCCTTCGTCGCCTTGTTGAAGTGGCTCACCACGGACCGCTTCTCCACCCCGTCCACCACCTGCGCATGCAGCACCCGCACCGTGGCCGTCCTCCCGGCCACCTCCCCCTTCGGCTTCCAGGCGGCCCCGTACGCCGCCGACCGCAGGTCCAGCACCAGCCCGTCACCGGCCGCCTCCGGCATCACCTCGGCCATCGGCCCCCGCCAGTACGCGCCCAGCGCCCCCAGCCCGGGCAGCTTGACGCCCATCGAGCACCGGTAGGAGGGAATCCGGTCCGTCACCCGGACCGCGCCCCACAGCCCGGAGAAGACCAGCAGCGACCGCTCCGCGAGCGCCCGGGCCGGCGCCGGAAGCTCCGCCAGGCCGAGGGCGTCGTACAGCACGCCGGTGTAGACCTCCCCGGCCGGCCGGGCGGCAGCCGTCCGCAGTCCGGCGTTCTTGGCGACCTCGCCGCGCAGCCCCTCGCTCAGCCCGAGCACCTCGCGCGCCTTCGCCTCGTCCCCCGCGCACAGCTCGACCAGCTCCTCCAGCACGGCCGCCCGCGCCCCGGCCAGCCCCGGCAGCGACAGCGTCCCCGGCTCCAGGGGCGCGCCGGAGCCGCCGGCGGCCTTTCCCTCGGAGGGCGGCAGCAGCACGAGCACGGTGGTTCTCCTTCGGTACGACACGGCGCAGGGGGTGCGGCCCCCGAGCCAGGGTAGACGGCTCGCCGTGCCGTGACCGCCCGCCCGCCCTACGCTCGACCCATGCCACGCCGTCATCTGCACATGACCGGCGCAGACGGGGCTGCCCTGCGGGCCGCGCTGCGCGACCTGCGCACGGAGCTGAAGGTGCCGGGGGAGTTCCCGGCCGCGGTCCTGGCCGAGGCCGAGGAAGCCGTGCGCAGCCCCCGCCTGCCGGCGCTCGACGCGACCGACGTCCCGCTGGTCACGATCGACCCGCCCGGCTCCCGGGACCTGGACCAGGCCATGTACCTGAGCAGACGCACCGCCGGCGGCTACCGCGTGCACTACGCCATCGCCGACGTCGCGGCGTTCGTCACGCCGGGCGGGGCCCTGGACACCGAGGCCCACCGACGGGTCACCACGCTCTACTTCCCCGACGGCAAGGTCCCGCTGCACCCGCCCGTCCTCTCCGAGGGCGCCGCCAGCCTGCTGGCCGGCCAGGCCTGCCCGGCCCTGCTGTGGCAGTTCGACCTGGACGCCGAGGGCCGGGTGGAGGCCGCCGACGTCCGCCGGGCCCTGGTGCGCAGCCGGGCCCGCCTCGACTACGCCTGGGTCCAGCAGGCCGTCGACGCCGGCACCGCCGACGACTCCCTCGCCCTGCTGAAGACCGTCGGCGCGCTGCGCGAGAGGCTGGAACAGGAGCGCGGCGGCATTTCGCTGAACGTGCCCGAGCAGGAGATCGTCGCGCAGAACGGCTCGTACGCCCTGGCCTACCGGGCCCCGCTGCCGGCGGACGGCTGGAACGCGCAGATCTCCCTGATGACCGGCATGGCCGCCGCCGAGCTGATGCTCGCCGCCGGAGCCGGCATCCTGCGCACGCTCCCCACCGCCCCCGACGGGGCGGTCGGCCGGCTGCGGCGGGCGGCGAAGGCCCTGCGGATCGACTGGCCGCACCACGTCCCGTACGCCGAGCTCGTCCGCTCCCTCGATCCGCGGCGCCCGGCCCATGCCGCGTTCCTCCAGGAGTGCACGACCCTGCTGCGCGGCGCCGGGTACGCCGTCTTCACGGGCGGCCACACCCCGGATCCGGTCCTGCACGCCGCGGTGGCGGCCCCGTACGCGCACTGCACCGCGCCGCTGCGGCGGCTCGTCGACCGGTACGCCGGCGAGCTGTGCGTGGCGGCGGTCGCGGGGGCGGAGCCGCCGCAGTGGGCGACGGACGCGCTGGAGGCGCTGCCGCGGGAGATGGCGGACGGCAGCCGGCTGGCCAACGCGGCCGAACGCGAGTGCGTCGACCTCGTCGAGGCGGCCGTGCTCAAGGACCGCGTGGGCGAGACCTTCGACGGCACGGTGATCGACGTCAAGGAGCAGGATCCGCAGGTCGGCACGGTCCACCTGGAAGAGCCGGCCGTGGTCGGCCGCGTGGAGTCGCACACCGGGCACCTGCCGCTGGGCGACCGGATCCGGGTGCGGCTGGCGGCGGCGGACCCCGGGCGGGCGAAGGTGCTGTTCGCTCCGGCGTAGCGTCACGCCCCGGCTATGGCCCCTGCGGGGCGCGGCCTGCCATCATGCGCGCACGGCGCGGCCTGACGCGGCCGCGCAGCAGGTGGGGAGGCCCGGCGATGGGCACGGTCGAGATGCCCGCGGCGGCGGATGCGGCGGATGCGGCGGATGCGGCGGACGGCGCGGGCGGTTTGGATGCGGGGCCGGAGGGGCCTGCTCCGGGGACGTGGGGTGCCTACCGCAGGAGGCCCGCTGCGGCGCTGCGGCCGCACATCGTCAACTACACCGGCTTCCGTACCCGGTTCGGCGCGCCCCGGCGACGGCTTGAGCTGCCCACGGGGCACGTCACGCTCGTCTTCGCCTTCGAGGAGGGGCTGTGGGTGTCGCGCGCCGAAGGCGGTCGTGCGGCCCCCGCCCCGGTCCGGCTGCGGCCCGCCGCCGGGGCCGTGGTCGCCGGGCCGCGCACCGGCTGGGCGATCGGGGTGCACGCGGGCGCGGTGCACGGGCTGGAGGTGAACATGACCCCGCTCGGCGCCCGCCGGCTGTTCGGCCTGCCGATGACGCACCTGGGGCCGGGGCGGGCGGCCCCCGATCCGGCCGAGCTGCTCGGTCCCGGCGGGCGGTACCTCGCCGAGCGGCTGTACGGACTCGGCTCCTGGGCCGAGCGCTTCGACCTCCTCGACGCGGTGTTCACCGCCCGCCTCGACCGTGGCCCGGCCGCCGCGCCCGAGGTCCGCGAGGCCCTGGCCCGGCTGTGGGCCGACAGCGGCTCCCTGGCCCGGGCGGCCGCCGGGACCGGCTGGAGCGCCCGTACGCTGCGCGCCCGGTTCCGCGAACAGGTCGGGCTGTCGCCCAAGGGCGTGGCCCGGGTGTTCCGGCTCCAGCACGCGCTGCGGCTGCTGGCCGCCGGGATGCCGCCGGCCCGGGTCGCGGCGGCCTGCGGCTACCACGACCAGGCCCACCTGGGCCGGGAGGTGAAGGCCATGACCGGGCTGTCGCCCTCCCGGTTCGCGGTCCTGCGCGGCGGCCTGCCGCCCGGGTCGGCGCTGGACCGGCTGCCGGGCCGGATCACCAGCGTGCTGCTCCCGCCCGGGGAGGCGCCGGGAGCCTGCCGTTTTTGACAAGACGGGACCGCGACCCGCCGGGCACGCTCGCCGTACGCCGGGCTGCGGCGGCCCGCCACGGGGGTGCGGGTCGCCGCGGCGCGGCCCCCGCGCTGCGGCGAGGTCAAGCGGCGCGGACGCAGCCGGTACCATGGTCGGCACGGCAGACGAGTCGGCCGGACGGCCGCGTCGGGATCCCCGGATCCCGCCGAGGAACGTCCGGGCTCCACAGGGCAGGGTGGTGGGTAACGCCCACCCGGGGTGACCCGCGGGACAGTGCCACAGAAAACAGACCGCCGGAGGCTTCGGCCCCCGGTAAGGGTGAAACGGTGGTGTAAGAGACCACCAGCGCCTGGGGTGACCCAGGCGGCTAGGTAAACCCCACTCGGAGCAAGGTCAAAAGGGTCCGACGTCTTCGGACGATCCGGACCTGCGCGGACGTTCGAGGGCTGCCCGCCCGAGTTCGCGGGTAGACCGCACGAGGCCGGCGGCAACGCCGGTCCTAGATGGATGGCCGTCTCCCCGGGGACCGCGAGGTCCCCGGGTGACAGAACCCGGCGTACAGGCCGGCTCGTCTGCCCCTTCCCCACCCCGTGAGATCAGCGGAGGTGGGACGTGTCGTTCAGGAGGCGCAGCGAGGCGTTGCCGTCGGCGTAGTACGCCACCGCCGACAGGGATGCCGCGGAGAGCTCCATGCGGAACAGGGATTCCGGCGGGGCCCCCAGGGCCAGGCGTACGAGGATCTTGACCGGGGTCACGTGGGTGACCAGCAGGACCGTGCGGCCCGCGTGGGCGGCCAGGAGCCGGTCGCGGGTCGCGGAGATCCGACGGGTGGCCGCGGTGAAGCTCTCGCCGCCGCCGGTCGGGGCCGCCTTCGGGGAGTCCAGCCACGCCTGGAGGTCGGCGGGGAAGCGCTCCCGTACCTCGGCGAAGGTCAGGCCCTCCCAGGCGCCGAAGTCGACCTCGCGCAGGCCTTGTTCGACCGTCACTTCCAGCCCGAGGCGGTCCGCCACGGTCTGCGCGGTCTCGCGGCAGCGCTGCAGGGGGGAGCTGATGACCGTCTGGATGGTGCCGCGGGCGGCCAGGGCCTCGGCGACCGCGAAGGCCTGCCGGCGGCCGGCCGGGGAGAGCTCGGGGTCGCTGCCGCCGCTGCCGGAGAACCGCTTCTGCGGGGTGAGGGCCGTCTCGCCGTGGCGGAGGAGGACGAAGGTGGCCGGGGGGCCCATGTCCGGGCCCCAGCCCTGGCCCTGGCCCGCCTTGGGGGCGGAAGCCTCTGCCGCGCTCGGGAGCTGGGCCGGGGCCGCCGGTGCCGGGACCGGTGCGGACGGCGACGCGGCCAGCGCCGCGCGGACCGCCGCCGCTCCGGCCGTGGCGTCCCCGGGCGGACCGGACGGCGGCGGGGTCGCCAGGGCGCGCGCCGCCGAAGTGTCCAGCGCGGCGCTGGAGGCGGAGGGCTCCCACTGCCGACCGAGCCGCCCGGCGTCCATCGCCTCGTTGGCGAGCCGGTCCGCGTGCCGGTTCTGCTCGCGCGGGATCCACACGTAGGTCACCTGCGTGCGGGGCAGGACCGTCGCCGCCTCCGCCGCGAGCGGCTTCATGTCGGGGTGCTTGATCTTCCAGCGGCCCGACATCTGCTCGACGACGAGCTTGGAGTCCATGCGGACCTCGACCACCGCGTCGGGCGACAGCTCGCGGGCCGCCTTCAGACCCGCGATCAAGCCCTTGTACTCGGCCACGTTGTTCGTCGCGACACCGATGTACTCGGCGCGCTCCGCCAGGGTCTCCCCCGTCACCGGGTCGAGGACGACCGCGCCGTAGCCCGCGGGCCCCGGGTTGCCCCGGGAGCCCCCGTCCGCCTCGACCACCAGACGCATCAGATGCCCGACTCCGCCGTACGCACCAGGATGCGGCCGCAGTTGTCGTGGCGGACGACCTGGTTCGGGGCCGCGGCCTTGATCTCGTTGACCTCGGCCATGTCGAGCTCCAGGCGGCAGCCCTCGCAGCGGCGCTGGTACAGGCGGGCCGCGCCGACGCCGCCCTGCTTCAGGCGGATCTTCTCGTACAGGGCCATCAGGTCGGCCGGCAGGGACGCGACGACGATCTCGCGGTCCTTGGTGACCCTGGCCGTCTCGGCATCGAGCTCGCCGGCGGCCGCGTCCCGGCGGGCGGTGGCGTCGGCCAGCTTGGCCTCCAGGGCCGAGACGCGCTCGGTGAGCTCGGTGACCCGCTCCTGCGCGGCTTCCAGACGCTCCATCACCTCGAGGACGACGTCCTCCAGGTCGGCCTGGCGCTTGGCGAGGGAGACGATTTCGCTCTGCAGGTTGGCCAGGTCGCGGGCGGAGATGCCGACGCCGGAGTCCAGGCGCTGCTGGTCGCGGGCCGCGCGCTGGCGGACCTGGTCGACGTCCTGCTCCGCCTTGGTCTGCTCGCGGGCGGCGTCGCTCGCCTGGGTCTGGGCCGCCACGAGCAGGTCGCGCTGCTGACTCAGGTCCTTGGTCAGGGAGTCGACCTCCGCGTGCTCCGGCAGCGACGAGCGCTTGTGGGCGAGCTGGGACAGCCGGACGTCCAGGGCCTGGACGTCGAGGAGTCGGATCTGGTCGGCGGGCTCGGCGTTCAGTTGGGGGCTCCAGAGGTGGTAGGGGCGGTGGCGGACGGCGCGTGCGCCGTCCAGGGGTCGGTGACCGTGCGCGAGACATGGGTACGCAGTCCCCAGCCGTGGCGCTCGGATACGGCGTCGAGCTGGGCCGCGGCCTGCTCGCACCAGGGCCACTCGGTGGCCCAGTGGGCGGCGTCGACGAGGGCGAGCCGGCTCTGCTCGCGGGCCTCGGACACCGGGTGGTGGCGCAGGTCGGCGGTCAGGTAGGCGTCCACGCCGGCGGCCCTGACCTGCGCGAACAGGCTGTCGCCGGAGCCGCCGCTGACCGCGACGGTGCGGACCGTCATCTCGGGGTCACCGGCGACGCGGATGCCCTGCGCGGTGCGCGGCAGCCGGGCGGCGGCGCGGGCGGCGAACTCGCGCAGGGTCTCCGGGTGGTCGAGCTCGCAGATCCGGCCGAGGCCGCGGCGGCCCTCGGGGTCGGTGGGGTCGGGCACCAGCGGGCCGGTGATGCGCAGGTCGAGGGCGCCGGCGAGGGCGTCGGAGACGCCGGGGTCGGCGGTGTCGGCGTTGGTGTGGGCGACGTGCAGCGCGATGTCGTTCTTGATCAGCGTGTGCACGACGCGGCCCTTGAAGGTGCCGGCCGAGACGGTGGTGGTCCCGCGCAGGTAGAGGGGGTGGTGGGTGACCAGGAGGTCGGCGCCCAGCTTCACGGCCTCGTCGGCGACCTCCTGTACGGGGTCGACCGCGAACAGGACCCGGGAGACCTCGGCGTCGGGGTCGCCGCAGACGGTTCCGACCGCGTCCCACTCCTCGGCCCGCGAGGGGGGCCAGAGAGCGTCCAGCGCGGCGATGACTTCAGAGAGACGTGGCACAGGCCAAGGCTACCGTCCGTACGGGAGGGCGAGGGTCCGCGCGGGCCTCCCGTCCCGGCCCCGGCGCCGTACGGGGACGTGCGCGGCAGCAGCGCGTCACCGGCCCCGGCGGCGAGCCGGCTCGACCCCACACCCGGCCCACTCCCACGCCGGACACCGGGGAGCACAACCACCCCGTCCATCACAGGCGAACCGCCGGGCGGCCACCCGTATGTGTGAAGCACTGGTGGTCGTGTTGTTCGGGTGGAGTGCGAAAACTAGCTTCCTCACCGGAGGTGACGCACGGATGACTGTCTGTGCCATCGAGATCACGACGGCTGCCCCCTTCACCATCGCCGCGGACGGCTCGTACGCCGCCCGGCTGGCCGGGAACGGCGAGGCACGCTACCCGGAGCGCTGGACCCTGGCCGGGCCCGAGCCGTACGCGGTGCCGCTGCCGCTGGCCCAGCCCGAGGAGGCCGACAGCGAGGTGCTGGCCCTGGCCGACGGGCGGGTCCTGATCCACCGGCGGGTCGCGCAGCGGCACGCCTTCGCTCTGCTGTACCCGACCGGCGGCGCCGCGGCCGGTCCGCGCACCGGTGAGCTCCCGCTCGGCGCGATCGAGCCGGAGGCCGAGGGCGTACGGGTGTCCCTGCTGCCCCCGTCGCCGGACGGGTACGGCGCCTTCGCCCTGGCCGCCGGCGAGGCCGAGACCACCGTCTGGCAGGTGGCCGGCGGCACCTTCGCGCAGGTGGCCCGCATCCCGGGCCGCTGCTCCGGCGGCGTCTGGCTGGACCGCGGCGGGCGGATACTGGCCCTGGACCGCGAGCTGGAGGGCACGGTCAAGGCCGTCGCGGTGGACCTCGGCCGCGGCGGCGGGGTCTCGCCGCTGCTCCAGATCACGGAGGACAGCGACGACCGGCTGCTCTTGGCCGACTTCGACAGCGGGCTGCTGCTGATCCGCTCGGACGCCCCGGGCGAGCCGCGGCTGGGCTGGGGGGTGCTGGGCAGCACCCGGCCGGTCCGCTTCCCCGAATGCCTGCGCGGCGAGGCCGCCACCCCGTTCGCGGTCCAGCCGGGCCAGGCCCTGATGCCCGAGTCCTGCGCGGTCGCGCTCCGGCTTCAGGACGGCGGCATCGGCCTGTGGCGCCCCTCCGACCGGCACGTGTTCCGCCTCGGCGCGCCCGCCGGCTGGCACGGCACCGGCCTGTGGAGCGCCGAGGGCCGGCTGCGGCTGCCGTACTCCACCGCCGAGGCGCCCTGCGGGATCGCCGCGCTGAGCATGCCGGTGGCCCCGCCGCCCCCGGTCCGCCTCGACCCGCCGGCCTCCGCGCCCCGCCCCGTACCCCTGCAGCAGGCCCCTCTCCACCGGGCCGGGCAGGACTGAGGCCGGCCGGGCCGGGACCCGGCGGGTGACACACCCGCCGGCCCACCCGCCCGGCCGCGCAGGCCCTGGGTTCTGTCTCTTCGGTCAGCGTGGCGCCCAGATGAGGGTGGCGGCGAGGTGGAGTGCCGCCTGGCGAGGCGGTCAATGCAGCGTTCGACGCTGTTCCGCTGCTTGTAGATCTCGGCGTCGAAGCCGGGCGGGCGGCCGCCTCGGCGTCTTCGCCGCAGGCGGTGGCCGATCTGGTCGGACGGCTGGTCGGACGGCTGGCAGTCGGGTCCTGGTCAGATCGTGACCGGGCCGTGGGCGGTGGCGAACTCGACCGAGACCAGGCCCGGTTCCTCGTCCTCGACCCAGGTGACGTCGATCTGGTCGAGGGGGTGGTCGGCCGGTTCGCCGAGGAATTCGGCGATGGAGGCGGCGTCGCCGGCGATGGAGACCCCGTGGATGGTGGTGGAGGTGCGCGGGTCGGCGCTCGGGCGCTCCTCGATGGGGACCAGCCACTGGAGGAAGTAGGGCAGTTGCGGGTCCTCCAGCAGTTCCAGCAGGCCGATCTGCTTCCACCTCAGGTCGAACCCGTCGGGGCGGACGCGGTGGCCCTCGGCCGAGGTGCGGCCGAGGCGGGCCTCGACCGGGGCGATGTCGTCGACGGAGACCACCCAACCGAGCCAGCCGCCGCCCTCGGCGGCGCGGCGCGCGACGGCCTGGCCGAAGGGTGCGCGGTCGGCGGCGGGGTGGTCGAGTGTGGTGACGACCTCGACGTAGGTGCCGCCGCTCAGCGGAAGGATGAAATTGCGGGTGCCGAACCGCGGGTGCACGCCCCCGTCGACGAACCCGGCGCCGAGGGCCGATCCGATCCACTGGACGGTCGAGACGAAGCTGTCGCGGGCCACCGCATAGGACACGTGATCAAGTCGCACTGCGCCATCATCACCGACAACCCGCACAAATCCCTACGCCACGCCCGCCGCCCCGGCCGCCTCCGCCGTGGATTCAGCCGTGGAGCGGATCGATCACACCGCACTTCCAAGAGACAGGCTCTAGTCGTGCTTGAGGCCGAGGACCTCCGCCGCGGCGAACGTCTCGTTCGCCGGGCGGGCCGCGTAGTGCGGGGCGAGGAGGCCGTCCAGTTCCTCGTAGGAGAAGACCTCCTTGGCGGTGTTGAACTTCGCCGCCACCTTCGGCCGGTCCATCACCACCACGATCCCGCCGTGCACGACGAACAGCTGGCCGTTGGCCTGCGCCGAGGCCGGCGAGGCCAGCCAGCCGACCAGCGGCGCCACGTGCTCGGGGGCCAGCGGGTCGAGCTTGCCCTCCTCGGGCACCTGGAAGCCGGCGAAGACGTCCTCCGTCATCCGGGTGCGGGCCCGCGGGCATATCGCGTTGGCCGTCACCCCGTACTTGGCGAGGGCGAGCGCGGTCGAGGTCGTCAGGCCCACGATGCCGCCCTTGGCCGCCGCATAGTTCGGCTGGCCGGCCGAGCCCGCGAGGAAGGCCTCGGAGGAGGTGTTGACGATCCGGCCGTAGACCGGGCCGCCCGCCGCCTTCGAGCGCTCGCGCCAATGCGCGGAGGCGAAGTGCGTGGTGTTGAAGTGGCCCTTGAGATGGACCCGGATCACCGAGTCCCATTCCTCCTCGGACATCGAGAAGACCATCCGGTCGCGCAGGATACCCGCGTTGTTGACCAGGATGTCGAGCTTTCCGAACCGGTCCACCGCCAGCTCGACCAGCTCGCGCGCCTGCTCGAAGTCGGCCACGTCCCCGAGGTGCGCCTCCGCCCGGCCGCCCGCCGCGCGGATCTCCGCGGCGACCTCCTCGGCGGGGGCGGCCGAGGCCTCCCCGGAGCCGTCGCGGCCGGGCTGGCCGAAGTCGTTGACGATCACGCTCGCGCCGAGCCGGGCCAGCTCGACCGCCTCGGCCCGGCCGAGCCCCCGGCCGGCGCCGGTGACGATGGCGGACAGTCCCTCAAGCGGTAGCGACATGTGCGGGGTTCCTCTCAGATCTCGATGCAGGTGCGCAGGGCCACGCCCGTGCGCATCTGGTCCAGGGCGTCGTTGATCTCCCCGAGCCTGACCCGGTGGGTGATCAGGCCCGCCAGGTCCACGCGGCCGGCCCGCCACAGCGCGATGGTGCGCTCGTACGACCGCAGCACGTCGCCGCCCCCGTACATCGACGGCAGGATCTTCTTCTCGTCGAAGAACAGGGAGAACATGTTGACCGAGTAGTTGTCGTCGAGGGCGCCGGCTCCCACCACGACGACCGAGCCGCCGCGCCGGGTGGCGTCGTACGCGGTCTTCGTTGTGGCGGACTTGCCGACGACCTCGAAGACGTAGTCGAAGCCCTCGCCCGCGGTGATCCGGTTCTTGGCGTCGCCGAGGGCCTCGGGCGCGACCGCCTCCGTCGCCCCGAACCGCAGCGCCGCCTCGCGCCGCGAGGCCACCGGGTCCACGGCGACGACCTGCGCCGCACCCTGCACCTTGGCGCCCTGGATGACGGAGATGCCGACGCCGCCGCAGCCGATGACCGCGACCGAGGAACCGGCCTCCACCTTCGCGGTGTTGATGGCCGCACCGAGCCCGGTGGTGACGCCGCAGCCGATCAGTGCGGCGATGTCGTAGGGCAGGTCGTCGGGGATCTTCACCGCGCACGCGGCGGGCACGACCATCTCCTCGGCGAAGGTGCCGGTCCCGGCGAAGCCGAACACCTCCCCGCCGCCCGCGCGCCGGAAGTTCGGGACGGCCACGTTCCCGAACGACTCCAGGCACAGGTGGCCCTGACCCCGCTTGCAGGCCGGACAGTGCCCGCACGGCGGCAGCCAGCAGACCAGGACACGGTCGCCGACCGCATGGCTGGTGACCCCGTCGCCGACGTCGACCACCTCGCCCGAGCCCTCGTGGCCGGGGACGAAGGGCGCGGGCTGCGGCAGTACACCGCTCATCGCGGAGAGGTCGGAGTGGCACAGGCCGGTGGCCTTGATCCGGATCCGCACCTTGCCGGGCCCGAAGCCGGCGGCCTCCATGTCCTCGACGACCTCGAGCTTGTCCTGGCCTATCTCGCTCTGCAGCGCTGCGCGCACGGTGCGGCTCCTAGGATCGGTGGGGCTGGGGTGTCCTTACGCGTGCTCGACGACGGTGTCCGCGAGGACCGGCGCGTCGTCCCGTTCGACCGCGCTCACCGCGACCTGGACGCGGCCGGGCTCCTGCCACATCCGGATCCGCAGCGTCTCCCCGGGGAAGACGATCCCGGCGAAGCGCGTGCGGTAGGAGCGGACCCGGGACACGTCCCCGCCGAGCACGGTGTCGACGACGGCCTTGAGGGTCATCCCGTACGAGCACAGGCCGTGCAGGATCGGCCGGTCGAAGCCGGCCAGCTTGGCGAACTCCGGGTCCGCGTGCAGCGGGTTCCAGTCCCCGGAGAGCCGGTACAGCAGCGCCTGCTCCTCGCGGATCGGCCGCTCCTCGGTCCGGTCGGGCTCCCGCTCGGGCAGCCCCATCCGCTCCGAAGGCCCGCGCTCGCCGCCGAAGCCGCCCTCCCCGCGGACGAAGATCTGCGCGTCGGAGGTCCACAGCGGCCCGTCGGCGTCGGCGACCTCGGAGCGCAGCACGATGACGGCGGCCTTGCCCTTGTCGTAGACGGCGGCGACCTTGGAGCGGGAGGTGGCACTGCCCTTCACCGGGATGGGGCGGTGCAGCTCGATGGAGTGCCCGCCGTGCAGCACGGCGGCCAGGTTGACCTCGATCCCGGGCGCCCCGAGTCCGCCGAGCATGGCCATCCCGGCGCCGGCCACGGTGGCGAAGCTGGGCAGGACGTGCAGCTTGGATTCGAGGGTGTAGCGCAGTTCGTCCGGGTCGGTGGCGGGGCGTCCGGCTCCCAGCCCCAGGTGGTAGAGCTGGATGTCCTTGTGGTCCCACGCGATCTCGCTGCGGCGAGGTTCGGCGGCCAGGGCCTTGGCGGCATCGATCGGCATGAAGATGCTGCTCCTTGTTCCTTTTGGAAGACCCCGGCGCGGCCGTCCGCACCGTCGGCCGCACCGGGGTCGTATGCGGACCGGCTCCGACGCGTTCTAGAACGCGTTCTATCTCTTCCGGTGAGGGAAATGTATAACGCACCCCTGTGGAGTTGTGAAGACTCCTGACGCCGTGTCAGAAGTGGTGGCGGGGACGCGCCACCCCTACCCTGGCGGGGTGGACGAAATGCCACGGGACCTCCCTCCCGCCAAGTCCCTCCGGGTCCTCATCACCCCGCCCGACCCGGCCCTCGCCGTCCTGCTCGGCCTCCAGCCCGACATCGAGGTCGTGCCCTCGCTCTACTCCCGGCCCCAGGTCGCCCTGGCCGACTCCGTGGAAGCCGTGGCTGCGCTGCTCGCAGAGGATCCCGACTGCCGGACCCTGGTGATGACGGGCTCGGCCCACCCCGGCCTACTGGAGGCCGCACTCGCCGCCGGCGCGGCGGGCCTGGTCCTGCGCGACGTCCCCGTCGAGGACCTGGCCCGCTCCCTGCGCGACGCCTCCATGGGCGAAACCGTCATCGACCCGGCGCTCCGCCCGTAACCCGGCCCGGGCTACGCACTACGGGGCCATCACCCGCTTCCGCTCCCCGGCGGTGTCGTACACGTCCCAGTAGGCGAGGAGGTTGTCCACCCGGGATCCGATGAGCGCCCACTGCATCTCCGACCGCTCGGCACGGCCCAGCTTCGGCTCACTCGTGGTCCCGTCCTTCCAACCGACGACCACACGCTGCACCCCCGGACCGAAACTGCCCACGTAGAGCAGGGGTCTCGGGTTCACGTCCGGCCGGACCATACGGAAGTACCCGCTCGTCGTCCCTCCCACCTCGGCGGGGGTGATCGGGAACCCGGCCCCCTGCCTGCCTCCCGGTTCGACCGAGACCCGTCCCCACGGCCAGGGGCCGGGCCCGGCCGGCCCGATGTATTCGGGTGGGACCCGCGTCTCGTCATCAACGCTGATGACCCCCTTGGGGCCTCGATGCATGGTGACCACAGCCCGGTAGGTCTTTCCGTCGACCTCCACCGAACCGATCTCGGTGGAGACCTTCTCCTCCTCGTCCGGAATGACCTTCTTGTGCGACGCCGCCTGCTGTCCTTCCCGGCCATCGGCCAAGGCCGACACCGCCACCCCGCCCAGCGGTATCACCAGGGCCGCGGCCAGAGCGGCCGTCAGGACGAGGCGCCGGGTCCGCCGGCGGCGGCCGCCCCGCATCACCGCACCCACGGGTGCCGGACCCACCGCCAAGCCGTCCGCGGCCTCGGCCAGGCGCGCAGCCACCTCGTCCTCAAGGCCGGTCGCCGTCTGCATCGTGCTCCCCTCTCCCCCACTCATCACCCGGTCACCCCCACCAGTGCGGGTATGGCCCGCAGCTTGGCGATCCCCTTGGCCGCATTGCTCTTCACCGCGCCGACCGAGCAGCCCATCGCCTCGGCCGCCTGCGCCTCGCTCAGGTCCTCCCAGTACCGCAGCACCACCGCCTGCCGCTGCCGCAGCGGCAGCTCGGCCAGCCCGCGCATCAGGGCCGCGCGGTCATCCGCCTGGGCGATCCGGTCGCCCTTCTCCGGCCGGTCGGCCAACGTGGCCGATGGCCCGTCCACGCCCGGGGGCGCCAGATCCTCCTTGAGCCCCCGGCGGAACCGCCGGGCATGCGTATTGGCCAGCACCCGCCGCACGTACGCATCCGGATCATCCGCCTGGCTCACCTTGCGCCAGGACGCGTACACCTTCTCCATCGACGCCTGGACCAGGTCCTCCGCCGCGTACTGCTCGCCCGTCAGCAGATATGCGGTCCGCATCAACCGCGGCCACCTGCTGGTCATGAAGCCCTGGAACTCCTCGTCCAAGGCCTGCTTCCGTCCCCCCATGACACACCTCCTACCTCTTCAGAGTCCACGAGCCTCCCGAACCGTTGCCCCGCCTCCCCACGCCGAACGGCCCGCCCCCGGCCAAAGCCGGGAACGGGCCCCACGGACAAGACACGGACAAAGACACGGACGAGACGCGGGCAGACACGGACAAGGCGCGGACAAGGCGCGGACAAGGCACGCACAAGGCTCGAAGCCCTACGGCCGCCGCAGCATGGTCACCACCGCCGCCCCGCCCAGTCCGATGTTGTGCGCCAGGCCGACCCCGGCCCCCGCCACCTGCCGGGCCCCGGCCTCCCCGCGCAGCTGCCACACCAGCTCGGCCGCCTGCGCCAGGCCCGTCGCCCCGAGCGGATGCCCCTTGGAGATCAGCCCGCCGGAGGGGTTGACCACCCAGCGCCCGCCGTACGTGGTCGCGCCCGACTCGACGAGCTTCCCCGACGCCCCGTCCTCGCACATCCCGAGCGCCTCGTACGTCAGAAGCTCGTTGATGGAGAAGCAGTCGTGCAGCTCCACCACGTCCACGTCCTCGATGCCGAGCCCGGAGCTCTCGTACACCTGCCGGGCCGCCGCCGCGGTCATCGGCTTGCCCACCACGTCGATGCAGGAGCCGGAGGAGAACGAGGCCGGCGTGTCCGTGGTCATCGCCTGGGCGGCGATCTCCACCGCCTTTCCGTGCAGCCCGTGCCGGACGAGGAACCGCTCCGAGACCACCACCGCCGCCGCGGCCCCGTCCGAGGTCGGCGAGCACTGCAGCTTGGTCAGCGGCCGGTGGATCTCCTTCGCCGCCAGGACCTCCTCCACCGTGTACACGTCCCGGAACTGGGCGTTGGGGTTGTCCGCCGAGTGCCGGTGGTTCTTCGCCCCCACCGCCGCGAGCTGCGCCGCGGTGGTCCCGTACCGCTCCATGTGCTCGCGCGCTGCGTTGCCGAAGATCTGGGCGGTCGGCGGCGACATCTCGAAACCGTGCCGTGCGGCCATGATCCCGTAGTGGCGGGCCACGGGCGAGGTCTTGAAGTCCCCGCCGTCGGCCCCGTCGCCCAGGGCGCCCTTCTTCATCTTCTCGAAGCCGAGCGCCAGGACGCAGTCGGCGAGGCCGCCCGCCACGAGCTGCCGGGCCATCATCAGCGCCGTCGATCCGGTCGCGCAGTTGTTGTTCACGTTGTAGACGGGGACCCCGGTCAGCCCCAGCTCGTACGCCGCCCGCTGCCCGGCGGTGGAGGCCTGGAAGCAGTACCCCGCCGGGACGTGTTCGACCAGCTCGTAGCCGATGCCCGCGTCGGCGAGCGCGGCGGTCCCGGCCTCCTTCGCCATGTCCCAAAACTGCCAGTCCCGCGATTCGGGCTTCTCGAACCGCGTCATGCCGACGCCCACGATGTACGACTTCGACGGCTTCATCTGCGCTGACTCCTAGTCCCTTGGTCTCTTGGTGCCTTGATCCCTCAGTCCCTGGGAAGGCCGAGGATCCGCTCGGCGACGACGTTGAGCTGGACCTGCGTGGTGCCCCCGGCGATGGTCAGGCAGCGGGACATGAGCACCCCGTGCACCGCCCGCTCCCCCGCCCCCTCGCACACCGCGCCGTCCGGGCCGAGCAGTTCGAGGGCGAGTTCGGCGGTCCGCTGCTGGTGCGGGGTCTGGACGAGCTTGCGTACGGATGCACCGGCGCCCGGCTCCAGCCCGGACACCTGCTGGAGCGTGGTGCGCAGCCCGATGCAGGCCAGGGCGTGCGCCTCGGCCAGCAGTACGCCGATCCGGGCGCGGTGGGCCCCGTCGAGGCCGGGGGCGCGGGCGAGCAGCGCCTCCAGGCCGGTGTCGAAGGTCATCCGGTCGGCCATGTGGACGCGCTCGTTGCCGAGGGTGTGGCGCGCGACCTGCCATCCGGCGTCGGCGGCGCCGACGAGGGCGTCCGCGGGCAGCGGGGCGTCGTCGAACCAGACCTCGTTGAACAGGGCCTCGCCGGTGATCTCTTTCAGGGGCCGCACGGTGATGCCGGGGGTGTGGCGCATGTCGACGACGAAGTAGCCGAGCCCCTTGTGCTTGGGGGCGTCGGGGTCGGTACGGGCCAGCAGGATCCCGAAGTCGGCGGTGTGGGCGGAACTCGTCCACACCTTCTGTCCGTTGATCCGCCAGGAGCCGTCGACCTCGACCCGCTCGGCCCTGGTCCGCAGGCCCGCGAGGTCGGAGCCGGCGCCGGGCTCGGAGAAGAGCTGGCACCAGGTCAGGTCGCCGCGCAGGGTCGGCAGCAGGAGCCTTTCCTTCTGCTCGGGCGTCCCGTACGCGATCAGGGACGGTACGACCCAGGTGGCGATCCCGAGGTCGGCGAGCCGGACCCCGGCGGCGGCCAGCTCCTGCTGGACGACGAGCTGTTCGACGGGTCCGGCGCCGAGCCCGTACGGCGGCGGCAGGTGCGGTGCCGCATGGCCGGTGGCGGCGAGGACCCGGCGGGCGGCGGCCGGGTCGAGGCCGCGGGCCGCGGCGATCGCGGTGCGGGCGGCGGCCCGGTACGCCTCGGCCTGCGGCGGCAGGTCGATGCCGAGGGTGCGCCGGGCGCCGTCCGCGGCGAGCTCCACGGCCCGCGCGCGGTGGGCGTCGCCGGGACCGAGGAGCTGCCGGGCGACGATGGCCCGCCGCAGGTGGAGGTGCGCGTCGTGCTCCCAGGTGAAGCCGATCCCGCCGAGCACCTGGATGCAGTCCTTGGCGCACCCGTACGCGGCGTCCAGGGCGGTCCCGGCGGCCAGCGCGGCCACGAGCGAGCGCGGCTGCGCCTCCACCTCCGCCTCCCCCCGGCGCCCGCCCGGCCCCTCCGCCGCCCGGGCGGCGTCCCAGGCCAGGGCCCGGGCCTGCTCCAGGCGGACGAGCATGTCGGCGCACAGGTGCTTGACCCCCTGGAACTGCCCGATGGGACGGCCGAACTGCTCGCGCACCTTGGCGTACCCGGCGGCCGTCTCGACCGCCCACGCGGCGGTGCCGCAGGCATCGGCGGCGAACAGCACGCAGGCGAGGTCGCGGACCAGGTCCTCTTCGAGGTCGAGCAGCCGGCCCGGGCCGACGGCCACCCCGCGCGCCCGGACCTCGGCGGTGGGCCGGGTCGGGTCGGCGCAGGCGTGCGTACGGATCTCCAGCGCGGCCGCGTCGACCGCGAACCAGCGCACGCCGTCGACGCCATCGGCGTCATCCGCGCCGTCAGCGCCGTCCGCGCCGCCGGCCCGGGCGGCGAGCAGGACCAGGTCGGCCTCGCCGGCGCCGAGCACCGGCGGCGCGAGCCCGTCGAGGAGGTGCTCCCCCTCCGCGCCGGCGGTGACGGCCAGGGTGCCGGGCCCGAGGGCGACGGCCCCGATCCGGGTCCCGTCGGCCAGGGCCGCGGCGAGCCCGGCGGCCCCCGCCCGGTGGAGCAGGACGGAGGCCAGGGCGCTGGGCAGGTACGGTCCGGGCAGGGCGGCCCGGGCGGCCTCCTCCACGGCGGTGGCGAGGTCGAGGAGCGTGCCGCCCTCCAGGTGCGGAGCGAGGAGTCCGCTGCCCGCGAGCGCGTCCCAGTAGCCGGGCCGCACCCCGGTCCGGGGCGGGCTGTCGAGCAGTTTGCGCACCTCTTCGGGAGGCATGGTGCGCGCCGCCCAGCCGCGCACGGCGTCGGCCAGGTCGCGCTGCTCCTGCGTGATGGCGATGCCCATACGGATCCCTGCCGCCTCTCCGACGTACCCGGCCGGCGCCGGGCGGTCCCCGGTCGCGGTCCCCTGATCGGCGGTCAGAGTAGAACACGTTCCATTCTGACGGAAGGTCAGATGCCGCGCGTCACGAGGACCCATACCGAACCGGCCATGTCCGAAAATCGCTCTAGATCCCCTCCGCCCCGAATGATCAAATCTGGGGCGTTCACGCCAGCCCCAATTCACCAGGGAAGGGAATCACCCGTGAATTGCGTCTCGTATGTGGATCTGCACCGGCAGGTATCCTTGGACATCGAAGCGGAATTGGAATCCGCCATAAGAAATCTCGACCCCGCCTCGCACACGAGCGCGGCCAGAAAAGCCGTCACCGCCCTCCTGCGGCACCAGAAACTGAGGCATCCCCTGTCCGTGCTGCCCATGCTGGTACACGGCGCCGAAACGGGAAATCCCACCCCGGCCGTCCCGCTCTCCGCACTGCACGTGCTGTGGTGGACCTCCGCCTGCTATCTCGACGACCTCGCCGACGCGCACCGCGCGCCCGCCGCGTCCGAGGGCATCGGGCGGAACGAGGCCCTCATGGCCTCCGTCCTCGCCGGAACGGTGCTTCCGATCCGGATCATCCACTCCCTGCCCGCGCCGGAGTGCATACGCGGCCGCCTCGCGGCCGAGATGGCCACCGGCTGGGCGGTCGGGGTCGAGGGGCAGCTGCGCGACATCGGCGGCGACCCGGCCGCCGCCACGGCACACTCGGTCATCACGGCCTACCGCGGAAAGTCCGGCGGCCCCTTCTCCATGATCACCGCAATGGCGGCCCTGTTGTCCGGAGCCGACGAAGGGAGAACCGAGCTCTGGCGCGAGTTCGGCTACGTCTTCGGAATACTCTGGCAGATATTCAACGACCAGGAGGACATCCTCTCCGGCCGCAACGAGGACCTCCACAACGGAACCGTGACCTATCTGCTCACGTGCGCCCTGGAGGAATCCCCCTCGGCCGCGGCCCGGGAGCACCTCCTCACCCTGTGCTCCGCCGCCCGGGATTCCGGCGCCGCGCGCACGGAACTCGCGAGTGCACTGCTCGAACCGTCCGTCCTGCGGCGCTACCGCGCGGATCTGCAGGCGTTCCGCGCCGAGGCCCATCGCCTCCTCGGCGTACTGGGCGGCGACGAGCAGTACCTGCCGGTGCTACGGCATCTCGTGGAGCAGGCCTCCCCGATGCTCCTCCAGCCGGCCCCGGTTCCGCTCGCCCCGGTGACGGTGTAGTCCCTACGCCGCCGACCGCATGCCGTGGCGTACTCCCGGACCGCACTCCGGGACTGCCGTGCTCCGCTCCGCGGACCGCCGGACTCCGCTCCGGGACCTCCCCGGGCCACCCGGCCATGGCGTCCTACCTGCCAGTAGGGCAGCATGGGCCGCTCACGCGCAGTTCAGGAGGAACCCATGGCCGCCGCCACCCCCAAGCCGGAGACCCTCGCCGCCTTCGAGGCCGCCAAGGGGTTCATGCCCGTCACCGAGGGCCTCGCCCTGTACGAGGCCGCGGCCGGAGCCGCGGCGCTGGGCCTGCCGCTGCTGGAGGTGGGCACGTACTGCGGCCGCTCGACGATCCTGCTGGCCGACGCCGCCCGCGAGGCCGGAGTGAGCGCGATCACGGTCGACCACCACCGCGGCAGCGAGGAGCAGCAGCCCGGTTGGGAGTACCACGACCCGTCCGTGGTGGACCCGCAGGTCGGGCTGATGGACACCCTCCCCACCTTCCGCCGCACCCTGCACCGGGCCGGCCTGGAGGAGCACGTCATCGCGATCGTGGGCCGGTCCCCGCAGGTCGCTGCGGCCTGGGGCGGCAGCCTCGGCCTCGTCTTCATCGACGGCGGCCACACCGACGAGCACGCCACCGGCGACTACGAGGGCTGGGTCCCGCACCTCGCCGAGGGCGGCACGCTCGTCATCCACGACGTCTTCCCGGACCCGGCCGACGGCGGGCAGGCCCCGTACCGGATCTACCAGCGCGCCCTGGCCTCCGGCGCGTTCGAGGAGGTCTCGGTGACCGACTCCCTGCGCGTGCTGCGCCGTATCGCCCCCGGCCTGTAGCCCAAGGCCCGCAGTGCGAGCGGGGCGGGAGCCAGGAGGACGCAACCAGCCGGGACACGAGCGAGCGGAGCATTAGGCATATCGGGATATAAGCGCACACGCCCTCGAACGGCTCAGTCCCGGCCTCCCGGCGGGCCCCCGGACTAGCATCGCGACGTGCCCTACGACGACAGCCCCCCGCCTCCCGAGTCCGCCCCGCCGCCCGGCTCCGGTCGGCCGGCCGACTCCGTCCCGCCGGCCGACTCCGCCCTGCCCGCGGACTCCGCCCGGCTCGCCGACTCCGCAACGCCCGCCGAGACCGCCGCCGCGGCCGGCCCCGACCGCCGGTGGTTCGCGCGCCGCTCCGCCCTCGCCGTCGGGGCGGCCGTCCTCGCCCCGACCTGCCTGGCGGGTTGGGTCCTGGTCCAGGTCAGCACCGGCGCGGGCGCGGACGACGCCCGGCCGCCGCGGATCGTGATGCCGGCGGCGTCCGGCACCGACGCCTCGCTCACCCCGCCCCCGGCCGCCTCCGCGAGCGGGGACCCGGGCGCCGCCCCGGCACCCGCCCCCAGCGGCTCGCCCGGCAGCTCCCCCGACACGGCGGCGCAGAACCAGCTCGCCGGCAAGACCGTCGTCGTCGACCCCGGCCACAACACCGGCAACTTCAACCACACCGCCGAGATCAACAAGAAGGTCGATATCGGCACCAACCTCAAGGAGTGCGACGCCACCGGCACCACCACCAACGCCGGTTACAAAGAAGCGGCGTTCACCCTCGACGTCTCGCGCCGCCTGCGTACCATCCTCCAAGCCCGGGGCCTGAAAGTGGTGTTCACGCACGACGGCGAGCGCGCCTGGGGCCCCTGCATCGACGAGCGAGCCCGCATCGGCAACCAGGCGAACGCCGACGCCGTGGTCTCCGTCCACGCGGACGGCGAATCCGAGGGCAACCGCGGCTACCACGTCATCCTGCCGGCCAAGGTCAAGGGCGGCGCCGCGGACACCGCGGCGATCGTCGGCCCCTCCCGGAGCCTCGGCGAGAAGATCGCCGCGAACTTCGCCCGGACCACCGGCACCTCGCCCGCCAACTACCTTGGCGGCGGTACGGGGTTGGTCGTCCGCGACGATCTGGGTGGCCTCAATCTCTCGACCCGGCCCAAGGTGTTCGTCGAATGCGGCAACATGCGTGACAGCAAGGACGCGGCGCTGCTGACGAATCCGGACTGGCGGCAGAAGGCGGCCCAGGGCATCGCGGACGGCATCGTCGGCTTCCTCGGCGGGTAGTCCCACCGGGACAGCCTGCCGCCCCCGATCCTCTCGGCAGCGGGAAACCTCCGTACCATGGTCCAGCCCGCCCCCGCTCACGGATGCGCGACCGCGGCACCACGAGACGACCGAGACCGAGAAGGACACCTGAGACGTGAATATCCGCTCCCTCACTCGAGGCGACGGCGTGGTGATCGGAGCAGCGGCGTTGCTGTTCATCGCCTCGTTCCTCGATTTCTACTCCGCGACCGGCATCGATGCGCCGAGCGCGTGGGACACCGACGTCTACCGCCTGGCGCTTCCCACGATCTTCCTGCTCGGCTTCATCGCGGCCGGCCTGCTGGTCGGGGGCCGTTTCCTGCCGCAGTCCCGTCAGCTGGCGGGCCTTCCTCTGTCGGCCTGGGGCACCGTGCTCTCGGTCGCGGCGGCCTGGTCCTCGCTGTGGTCCCTGATCACCTGCCCGAGCGGCGCCGACCTGGGCCCCGGCTGCATCATCGCCTTCCTCGCCACCCTGGTGCTGGCCGGTGTCGCCCTCGCCGGCGCGAAGATCCCGGCGCTGGCCGGACCGCTGGTGCCGGAGTCGCGCCCCGCCGCGCCGACGCCGTTCGGCGGGCAGCCGCAGCCCGGCACCGGGTACGGCTACCCGGGCGGCCAGCAGCCGCAGGAGTACGGCGCCACCCCGCAGCCGGCCCCGCCGTACGGCGGCACGCCGAACGCGGGCCCGCAGGACGCGGCGCCCGCCCCGGCGGCGGACTTCACCCCGTTCTGGTTCGCGGTCCCGGTGGCCCGCCCCCTCTACGCCGAGGACGGCTCGCCGAGCCCGATCGCCGAACTCGCCCCGGGCACCTGGTACCTGGCGGTGGACCAGCGCGGTCCGTCGACGCTCATCGCGCAGACCCAGGACGGCCGCCGCGGTGTCCTGAACGACACCTCCGGCATCCAGCGCGGCTGACACGGCGCCCGGACGCAGGCGGCGTACGCACCGCACGCTCCTCGACGGCCCCCCGCCCTTCCGGGCGGGGGGCCGTTGCCCTACAGTCACCTGACGCACCGTCAGATCGAACCACGTGGGCGGAGGGAACCGTACATGCGCCTCGGACTCGCACTCGGCTACTGGGGCCGCGGCCCCGACCCGGCCCACCTCCGCCTCGTCACCGAGGCCGAGGACCTCGGCTACCACTCGGTGTGGACCGCCGAGGCCTGGGGTTCGGACGCCTTCACCCCCCTCACCTGGATCGCCGCGCACACCTCGCGGATCCGCCTCGGCACGGCCATCGCGCAGATGGCCGCCCGCACCCCCACCGCCACCGCCATGCACGCGCTCACCCTCGACCACCTCTCCGGCGGCCGGATGATGCTCGGCCTGGGCCTGTCCGGCCCGCAGGTCGTCGAGGGCTGGTACGGGCGCCCCTTCCCGTCGAGCCCGCTCACCGCGACCCGCGAGTACGTCGACGTCGTCCGCCAGGTGCTGCGCCGCAAGGCGCCCGTCGCCCTCGACGGCCGCTTCCACAGCCACCCGTACCGGGGCGACGGCGCCACCGGCCTGGGCAAGGCGCTGAAGCCCATCACCCACCCGCTGCGCGCCGACCTGCCCGTGCTGCTCGGCGCGGAGGGGCCGAAGAACATCGCCCAGACCACCCGGATCGCGGACGGCTGGCTCCCCCTGTACTGGTCGCCGACCCGCCCCGACGTCCACCGGGCCTCGCTGGCGGACCTCCCCGACGGTTTCGTGATCGCCCCGATGGCCCGTGCGAAGGTCTGCGACGACGTCGCCGAGGGGCTCCTGCCGGTCAAGGCGATGCTCGGGTTCTACATCGGCGGCATGGGCCACGCGGCCCGCAACTTCCACGCCGACCTGATGGCGCGCATGGGCTACGCCGAGGAGGCCCGCCGCATCCAGGAGCTGTTCCTCGCCGGGCGCAAGGAGGAGGCGGTCCTCGCCGTCCCCGACGCCTTCGCGGACGAGATCTCCCTGGTGGGGCCGCCCGAGCGGATCGCCGAACGCCTTGAGCTGTGGCGCGCCGGCCCCGTCACGGACCTGCTGGTCACGGCACCGGACCCGCACACCCTGCGCGTCCTGGCCGAGCTCAACGGCTGACGGCCGGCCTGAGCCTCAGGGCGCCTGCGGGGCCTCGGCCTGCGGCAGGGACCCGAGCAGCTCGCCCAGGTCCGGCGGCATGACGGCGATCTCGATGCTCCCGCCGCCCCCGTACGCACAGGCCACGATCCGCGATCCGGGGTTGATGGACATCCCCTCCCTCACCGAGGGCGCCCGCACCCCGGTCGCCCGGCCGCCGGTGAGGTCCACCGGCTCGCCGCGGCGGGGCACCCACTGCGCCCCGCCGGGGCCGGCCAACACCCGGCCGACGCGCCAGCGACCCTGGCCGGCCGGGGTTCGCGCCATGCACGGGATACCGGCGGCGGGACCGGCTGCCACCCGCCGCAGGTGCGCGCGGCGGAGCAGCCAGCCGGCTCCGGCGGCCCCGGCGAGGATGGCGGCGAGCTCGATCATCCGGTCATTGAACCAGGCAGAACGGAACGAACGGACCGAAGGGACCGCGCGGACCGCCGGCCGGGCTATCCGCCGCTCAGCTCGGAGACGCTGGGGACCTTGTCGGTCACGGGGGCGCCGGCGCTCTTGCCGGCGTCCTTGACGCCGCCGATGACGTTCTCGAAGGAGCTGATGTCGGCGTCGCCGGCGTCGCCCTTGCGCAGTTTGGTGCCCAGCCCCTTGAGGGACTCGATGCCCGCCGTCAGCGGGGCCAGCGCCTTCGACAGCAGCGGATCGCCCTTGGCGTTCTGCAGGGCCGCCTTCAGCCGGTTGTACGCGAAGGCGCCCGCGAGGCCCGCCTTGATCAGCGCGAAGGTGCGGCCGCTTGCGCCCTTCTGGAACTTGCCCGCGCGGTACGGCTTGATGATCCACTGGTACGTCGCCCCGGCCGCGAGTCCGGCGTTGGCGACGAAGCGCGTCTTGGCGAACTTCTGGCGCTCCTGCGTGGTGGTCGGTGTGGGCTCCGCCTCGACGGCGGCCGCGAGCTGCGCGACCTCCGCCTGCGCGGCCTGCGCCTGCACGGCTTCGATCTGCTCGGCCCGGGCCTGCTCCTGCGCGGCTGCGAGGGCGGACAGCGGGGTGGCGGCGCCCGCGACCCGGGCGCCGCCACCGCCGCCGCATCCGGCGGCCCCGGCGAGCAGTGCGGTGGACAGGAGCAGCGCGGTCACGCCGCGGCGGACGCGCAGGTTTCCGGTTCGGGACACGGTGGCCTCCGGGGGAGTCGAGGTGTCCCCCGCAGCGTCACCCGGGGGACAGGGCCCCGCCACCCGAGCCACCCGTTCGGGCCGCCCGGGTGGCGGGGCGCCCGCCCCGCCCGCATCATCCGCTCACGCGCTCAGGAGCTCGCGGGCAGTTTCACTCACGCGCCGTGGCGGCAGCAGTCCGGCTCCAGGCCCGAGGGCAGTTCGAGCCCGCCGAACACGGCCGTGGTGGCCTCGTCCCCGCCGAGCGCGGCGACGGCCAGCAGCAGCGACCCGGCCGTCCAGGTGGTCTGCTCGACGGGCCAGACCGCCTCGTCCTCGAAGACGTACCCCGTCCAGTACATGCCGTTGTCGGCGCGCAAGTGGGTGATCGAGCGCAGGATCTCCAGGGCCCGGTCCGACTCGCCCATCGCCCACAGGGTGAGGGCGAGTTCGCAGGACTCGCCGCCGGTCACCCACGGATTCGGCAGCACGCACCGGACACCGAGGCCGGGGACGACGAACTCGTCCCACCGCTCCTCGATCCGGGTCTTCGCGTCCCCGCCCGTGAGCGCCCCGCCGAGCACCGGGTAGTACCAGTCCATCGAGTACCGGGACTTGTCCAGGAACCGCTCCGGGTGCCGGCGTATCGCGTGGCCCAGCGCGCCCGCCGCCAGCTCCCAGTCCGGCTGCGGGTCCTCGCGGTGGTCGGCGATGGCCAGCGCGCAGCGCAGGGCCTGGTGGATGGAGGAGGAGCCGGTCAGCAGGGCGTCCGTGACGGGGGTCCCGTCGGCCTCGCGCTTCCAGCCGATCTCGCCGCCCGGCTGCTGCAGGTCGAGGACGAACTGCACGGCCGCGTACACGGCGGGCCACATCCGGTCCAGGAACGGGTCGTCGCCGGTGGCCAGGTAGTGGTGCCAGACGCCGACGGCGATGTACGCGACGAAGTTGCTCTCCCGGCTCGCGTCCTGCGGCTCGGCGGTGTCCACGCCGTCGGGCCGGTCGGCGTACGCCGCGTACCAGGAGCCGTCGGCGTTCTGGTGCCGGGCGAGCCACTCGTAGGCGCGGCGGGCGGCCTCGTGCTCGCCCGCGGCGTCGAGGGCCATCGCGGCCTCGGTGTGGTCCCAGGGGTCGAGGTGGTGTCCGCGGAACCACGGTATGGCCCCGTCGGAGCGCTGTGCGGCGAGGATGCCGGCCACCGTGTCGGCGGCCTGCGCGGCCGTCAGCACACCCTCCAGGGCCAGGCGTTCGGTGCGCCCGGTGGAGCTCACTGGGCCGCGCCGACGGGCAGGTGCGGCTTGGTCGCGTACACCACGAAGCTCTTGCCGATGACCGGATTGAGCGCCTGCTCCATCAGCCGCGTGGCGAGCGGCTTCTTCATGATGTCCCAGACCAGCAGCTTGTGGTACGCGCGCACCGGCAGTGCCTTGTCGTTGTCGACGCCGAAGGCGCACTTGAGCCACCAGTACGGCGAGTGCAGCCCGTGGGCGTGGTGGGTGCCGTACGGCTTGAGGCCCGCAGCCTGCATCTTGCCCAGCAGCTCGTCGGCCTTGTAGATGCGGATGTGGCCGCCCTCGACCTCGTGGTAGGCGTCGCTCAGCGCCCAGCAGACCTTCTCCGGGCCGTAGCGCGGCACGGTGACGGCGATGCGGCCGCCCGGCTTCAGCACGCGGACCATCTCGGCGAGCACGCCCTTGTCGTCGGGGATGTGCTCCATGACCTCGGAGATGATGACGACGTCGAAGGACTCGTCGGGGAAGGGCAGCGCGAGCGCGTCGCCCTCCATCGCGGTGGCGGTGGCGCCGGCCGGGGCCTCGCCGGCCTCCTTCATGGCGGCGAACCACTTGGCGACCTCGCGGATCTCCTCGCCGTTGCGGTCGACCGCCACGACCTGGGCGCCGCGCCGGTAGCACTCGAAGGCGTGCCGGCCTGCGCCGCAGCCCAGATCGAGCACGCGGTCGCCTGCGGCGAGCGGGAACCGGGAGAAATCGACGGTCAGCACGGGATCCTGCCTTCGCAGTCGCGGGGGTGGGGACGGGACATCAACGGGGACGTACGGGGGGCGTACGGGGGCGGGGTCGGTACGGGCTTGCGGGCGGTCCGGGAGGTCACCCGGCTCGGCGGCTGCGGCGGGCCTGCTCGATGGCGGCCCGGTAGTGCGCGGCGGTGCCCTCGGCGGCCTTGGCCCAGGTGAAGCGGGACAGCACGCGCTCGCGCCCGGCGGCGCCGAGGCGGGCCCGCAGCTGCGGGTCGTCCAGGAGCCGGCCCAGGGCGGCGGCCAGCGCGCCCGCGTCCCCGGGCGGCACCGCGAGGCAGGTCTCGCCGTCGGGTCCGGCGACCTCGGGGATGGCACCGCCGGTGGTGGCGACGAGGGGGGTGCCGGTGGCCATGGCCTCGGCGGCGGGCAGCGAGAAGCCCTCGTACAGGGAGGGCACGCAGGCGATCTGTGCGCTGCGCACCAGGTCGACGAGTTCGGCGTCGGTGATGCCCTTGACGAAGCGGACCGCGTCCCGGAGCCCGTACGACTCGATCGCCTTGGCCACCGGGCCCTCCTCGGCGCGCTTGCCGACGACGACCAGGTGGGCGTCGGGCTGCTCGGTGCGCAGCTTGGCGAGCGCCTCGACGAGGTGGACGAGCCCCTTCAGCGGGACGTCTGCGCTGGAGGTGGTCACGATCCGCCCGGGCACCTCGGCCACCGACGGGTCGGGCGACCACAGCTCGGTGTCGGCGCCGATGTGGACGACGTGGATGCGCTCGCCCTGCACGCCCAGGTGCTCGGCGATCTCCTGCTTGGAGGACCCGGACACGGTCAGGACGGACGGCAGCCGCCGGGCGACCCGGCCCTGCATGCGCGTGAAGGCGTACCAGCGCCGCACGGAGGCCCGCTTCTTGCGGTCCTTGGCGGCGTCCAGTTCGAGCTGCCGGTCGACGGTGATGGGGTGGTGGATGGTGGTGACCAGCGGCGCGCCGAGGTCGGCCAGGAGCCCGTAGCCGAGGGTCTGGTTGTCGTGGATGACGTCGAAGTCGCCGGCGCGGGCGGCCAGGTGGCGCCGGGCCCGCAGCGAGAAGGTGAGCGGCTCGGGGAAGCCGCCGGTCCACATGGTGGCGACCTCGAGGGCGTCGATCCAGTCCCGGTACTCCTCGCGCTTCGGCGTGCGGAACGGGTCGGGCTGGCGGTAGAGGTCGAGGCTCGGCAGTTCGGTGAGGGTGGCTCCGGTGTCGAGCACCGGGTACGGCTGCGCGCCGATCACCTCGACGGAGTGCCCGAGCGCGACGAGCTCGCGGGAGAGGTGCCGTACGTAGACGCCCTGGCCCCCGCAGAACGGGTTCCCCTTGTAGGTGAGGAGCGCAATGCGCAACGGCCGGTCACCATCCGTCACGGACCCTGCGAAAGGGCTCGTCACCATGGCCTCAGCGGTCACTCTCGGCCCCCTTCTCCCTGCAACGTTCGCCGGAGCGTAACCGCTCGGATAATGTAGAACAAGTTTCAGACTTGATCCGTCAGGCCATTGAATCTACCGGCCGGAAACCACACCGTAAGAGGCGGAGCAGGTGATTCGCGCCACGGACGGAGCGCCTGCCATGCTGGGCCCGCACCAGCCCGGAAACAGCAGCGGCCACACCACGGAACGGGGCACATGACAGCGGAAGCGAAGGCCGTCGGCACATCGGCATCCTCTCCCCTGACGGAGCGCCAGGAGGCGCGGCGCCGCCGGATCCTGCACGCCAGCGCACAGCTGGCCGGCCGCGGCGGCTTCGACGCCGTCCAGATGCGGGAGGTCGCCGAGGCGGCCGGTGTCGCCCTCGGCACCCTGTACCGCTATTTCCCCTCCAAGGTGCACCTGCTCGTCGCGACGATGCAGGACCAGCTCCAGCACATGCACACGACGCTGCGCAAGCGGCCCCCGGCCTCCGAGGACCCGGCGGCCCGCGTCGCGGAGACCCTGATGCGCGCCTTCCGCGCCCTGCAGCGCGAGCCGCACCTCGCCGATGCGATGGTGCGCGCCCTGACCTTCGCGGACCGCAGCGTGAGCCCCGAGGTGGACACGGTCTCCCGGCTGACGACGGCGATCATCCTGGACGCGATGGGCCTGACGGCCCCGCCGACGGCGGAGCAGCTGTCGGCGGTGCGGGTCATCGAGCACACCTGGCACTCGGCGCTGATCACCTGGCTGTCGGGCCGCGCCTCGATCGCCCAGGTCAAGATCGACATCGAGACGGTGTGCCGGCTGATCGACCTGACGGCCACGCCGTCTCCGGAAAAGGCCTGATCCCGCCGCTGCCGACGCTGCCCCGCCCCGCCTCGGCAGGGCCGGGCAGCGGCCGGCGCTACTCCTCCGGCGGGAACACCGCCTCCCCGGTGCCCGCCAGCGTGATCATGATGGCCTCCACCGGGCAGCCCTCCGCCGCCGTGAGGACCGGCTCGTTCGCGTCCGTCTGCGGCTCCCGCGGGTGCGACTGGCGCGCCGAGTCCAGGACGAACCCCTCCGGCGCGTGGTTCACGCACATCCCGGAGCCGATGCAGACCCCCCGGTCCACCTCCACCTGCCACCGGTCGCCCATGGCTCAGGCACCCGCCCCGTACCCGGCCGGCAGGTGGATCATCTTGTGCTCCAGGTACTCGCCCAGCCCCTCGGGCCCGAACTCGCGCCCCAGGCCGCTGTTCTTGTAGCCGCCGAACGGCCCCAGCATGTCCAGGCTGAAGGTGTTCACGTTGAAGGTGCCGGTCCGCACCTGCCGGGCGAAGTCGATGCCGTGCTCCACGTCCGCCGTCCAGACGCTCCCGCTCAGCCCGAACTCGGAGTCGTTCGCGATCCGCAGCGCCTCCTCCTCGTCCCCGTACGGGATCAGGCACACCACCGGGCCGAAGATCTCCTCGCGCGCGATCCGCATCCCGTTGTCCACGTCGCCGAAGAGCGTCGGCTCCACGTACCAGCCGCGCTCCGGTGCGGCCGGGCGGCCGCCGCCCGCCAGGACCTTCGCGCCCTCCTCCTGCCCGATCCGGATGTAGTCCAGCGACCGCTGCTGCTGCCGCTTCGCCACCAACGGGCCGAGCTGGGTCGCCGGGTCGAGCGGGTCGCCGACCACGAGCGCCCCGGCCGCGGCCGCGAGCGCCTCGGCCACCTCGCCGTAGCGGCTGCGCGGCGCGAGGATGCGGGTCTGCGCCACGCACGCCTGGCCGTTGTTCATCCAGGCGGCCGGGACGATTCCGGCGACGGAGGCCTCCAGGTCGGCGTCGGGCAGCACGACGGCGGCGGACTTGCCTCCGAGTTCGAGGGTGACCCGGGTCAGGTTCCGCGCGGCCACCTCCATCACGCGCCGGCCGGCCGCGACCGAGCCGGTGAAGGCGACCTTGTCGACGCCGGGATGGCCGACCAGGTACTCGCTCACCTCGCGGTCGGCGGGCAGGACGGACAGCACGCCCTCGGGCAGCCCGGCCTCCCGGGCGATGTCGGCGAGGATGTACGAGTCCAGCGGCGACTCGGGGGACGGCTTCAGGATGACCGCGGACCCGGTGAGCAGCGCGGGCGCGAGCTTCGCGGCGGCCACGAACTGCGGCACGTTCCACGGGATGACGGCCGCGACCACGCCCACCGGCTCCCGCCGCACCAGGATGGGGCCGAGCACGCCCTGGCGGTGCTCCTCGTACGGATAGGCGCGCGCGACCTGGATCGCGGCGTCGTAGACCATCATCGGGCCGAGGGCCTGGGCGAGGATGCTCCAGGAGTAGGGGGAGCCGTTCTGCGAGCTGATCGAGCGGGCGATCTCCTCGTGCCGGACGGCGATCGCGTCCTTGATCCGGGTGACGACCGCGATCCGCTCGTCCAGGGACATCCGGGGCCAGGGGCCCGCGCCGAAGGCCCGGCGGGCGGCGGCGACGGCGCGGTCCACGTCGGCGCGCGAGGCGTGCGGGACGCTGCCGATGACCTGCTCGGTATGGGGCGAGACGATCTCGATGGTGTCGGTGCCCAGCGGATCCGTCCACTCCCCGCCGATGAACAGCTGTCCGTGATCCACGCGCTCGGTCATGGCTGATGCCTCCTGCGGCTCGGCTTTCCGGAACTGATACCAGTTCTAGTTCCAGGAGTCCACGGCCGGGACGGAACACTCGGAAGATCCAACGACTAGCCAGAAGGTCCGGGAAATGGTCGACTTGGGCTACCACTGGAACATGTTCTCGCTGACGGCCGCACGCAGCTGACGCGGACAGCAGACAGGCGGACCGTCGCAGGAGACAGGAGTCCCCATGCCACAGGACACCCCCGACGCGGTACGGCCGCCCGCACCCGAGGTCACCGACCACGGCGGCGGCGTCCGGGGCATCAAGGTCCCCATCCCGGACAACCCCCTCGGCCACACCCTCGTCCACGTCCTCGCCACCGACCGCGGCCCCGTCCTCATCGACACCGGCTGGGACGACCCGCAGTCCTGGGACGCCCTCACGGCCGGCCTGTCGGCCCTCGGCACCGCGGTCGGCGAGGTCCACGGCGTGGTCATCACCCACCACCACCCCGACCACCACGGCCTGTCCGGCAAGGTCCGCGAGGCCTCCGGCGCCTGGATCGCCATGCACGCCGCCGACACCGAGGTCGTGCTGCGCACCCGCTCCGCCGAGCCCGCCGTCTGGCTCGACTACATGAGCGGCAAGCTCGCCGCCGCCGGCGCCCCCGAGGAGCACATCGCCCCGCTGCGGGCGGCCCGGGCCGGCGGCCGGATGCGGACCCTGCCGGGCCTGCGCGCCGCCGTCCCCGACCGCGAGATCGTCCCCGGGGAGCTGCTGCCGCTGGCCGGCCGCAGGCTCCGCGCGGTGTGGACCCCCGGCCACACTCCCGGCCACGTCTGCCTCCACCTGGAGGAGCGGCACCCGGCGAACCTCCCGGGCAACGGCCGCCTCTTCTCCGGGGACCACCTCCTGCCCGGTATCTCCCCGCACATCGGCCTGTACGAGGATCCCGAGGACACCCGCGCCGCCGACCCCCTCGGCGACTACCTCGACTCCCTCGAACGCATCGGCCGCCTGGAGCCGGCGGAGGTGCTCCCGGCCCACCAGCACGCCTTCACCGACGCCCCGGCCCGGGTCCGCGCGCTGCTGCTCCACCACGAGGAGCGGCTGGCCGGGCTGCGGGAGCTGCTGGCCGCCGAGCCGCTGACGCCGTGGGGGCTGGCGGAGCGGATGCAGTGGAACCGGCCCTGGGAGCAGATCCCGTACGGCTCCCGCAACATCGCCGTCTCGGAGGCGGAGGCGCATCTGCGGCGCCTGGTGAAGCAGGGCCGGGCCGAGCCGGTACCGGGCAGCGACCCGGTCGCGTACCGGGCGGTGTGACGGCGGTACGGGGCGCTGGGCGGCGGCGGTACGGGGCGCTGGCGGCGGGGGTAAGGGGCGCAGGGCGGCGGCGCCACCCGGCCGCCGCGTACCGGCCGGTACAGTGTGGGCCGTCGTCCACCCTTCCGTACGGGGGGAAGCCGGTGCGATTCCGGCGCTGACCCGCAACCGTGTCCCGCCCGGCCCCGCCGGGCGCCAGCCGGATCGCCCCGTACCGGCAAAGGGCGCAGCTCGTGCCGCCGGGAGCCCCCGGCGGCCGGCACCGTCGAGGTCAACGGAGCCGGAGCCCGGTGCCAGCGCGCGCCTGCCTCCTGCTCCCCAGCAGGAGAGGCAACCGCCCCCATGAACGTCCGCCGCAGCGCCGCCGCGCTCGCCGCCTCCGCCGTGCTCTGCGTCGGCGCCGCCCCCGCGGCCCTCGCCGCGCCTTCCCCCGCCGCCTCGACGCCGCCCGTGACCCCGTCCGGGCTGTACGGCAAGAAGGACCCGACGTACGACGGCGTGTGGCGGCAGTCGGTCGCCCTGCTCGCCCAGCGCACGGTCGGCGTTCAGCCCGCCAAGGAGGCCGTCGGCTGGCTGACCGGGCAGAGCTGCGCGAACGGCGCCTTCGCCTCCTTCCGTGCGGACGCGGGCGCGGCCTGCGACGCGACGACGATGCTCGACACGAACGCCACCGCGATGGCCGTGCAGGCCCTGAAGGCCGTGGGCGGCCAGGACGCCGCGGTGAAGAAGAGCGTGGACTGGCTGAAGTCCGTGCAGAACGAGGACGGTGGCTGGTCCTTCGTCCCCGGCTCCCCCAGCGACGCCAACTCCACGGCCGTGGTGATCAGCGCGCTGGCGGTGGCCGGCGAGAAGCCGGCCGAGGTGAAGTCGAAGGCCGGCAAGTCCGCGTACGAGGGCCTGCTCGCCTTCCAGCTGGGCTGCACCGCCGAGCCGGCCGCCGACCGGGGCGCGTTCGCGTACCAGCCGACCGACGGCAAGCTGGCCGCCAACGGCGACGCGACGGCCGCGGCGGTCCTGGCCGGGCTGGGCAAGGGCGCGGTCGCCGCCCCCGGCGGCGCGGACACCCCCGCGGCCGCACCGGGCTGCGCCGCGACGGCGGGCGACCCTGCGGCCGCCGCCCAGGCCGCGGCCGGCCACCTGGCGGAGGCGCTGAAGAAGGACGGCCACCTCATGGCCGTCACCCCGGGTGCGGACCAGCCGACCGCGGACACCGGCAACACCGCCGACGCGGTGATCGCCCTGGCCACGGCCGGGCACCGGCAGTCGGCGGCGGGCGCCCTGGAGTGGCTGAAGGCCAACTCGGCCGAGTGGGCCAAGGGCAGCCCGGCGGCGCTCGGCACGCTGGTCCTGGCCGCGCACGCCACGGGCACCGACCCGAAGGCGTTCGGCGGCACGGACCTGGTCGCGGCCCTGAACGCGACCGGGCCCGCCCCGCAGGCGGCCGAGGCGAAGGCCGACTCCGCGAACGAGAAGGACGAGAAGAAGGAAGACAAGGACGACCAGGACATCTGGTGGATGCTCGGCGCGGGCGCGGCGGCCGGCATGGGCATCGGCTTCCTGCTGAGCGGACGCCGCAAGAAGAACCAGCTGTGATGCGCCGCGGTCCGGCCTCGGCGGCACTCGTCGCCGGCCTCCTGCTGACCCTGCTCGCCGCCTTCCCGGCGGCGGCGGCCGGCTACCGGTACTGGTCGTTCTGGGACGGTGCGGGCGGCCAGTGGGCGTACGCCACCCAGGGCCCCTCGACCGCCCGCCCGGCCGACGGCTCCGTGCAGGGGTTCCGCTTCGCGGTCAGCAAGGACGCGGCGGCCGAGGCCGCCCGGCCGAGGGCGGCGGCCGACTTCGAGGCCGTCTGCTCCGCCACCCCGGCGGTGCCGGGCCGCAAGCGGATCGCCGTCGTGGTCGACTTCGGCGTCCCGGCGGACGCCCCGGCGGGCGACGCCCCGCCGCAGGAAGCCCCGCGTACGGCCTGTGCCCAGGTGGCGCCGGACGCCACGGCCGCGGAGGCCCTGGCGGAGGTGGCCAAGCCGCTGCGGTACAACAGCGCGGCCCTGCTGTGCGCGATCTCGGGCTACCCGAAGCAGGGCTGCGGCGAGCAGATCACGGACGGCGGATCCGCTTCCGCGGCCGCCTCTGCGCCCGCATCCGCGCCCGCATCCGGGTCGGCTGAGGACGAGAAGTCCGCTGAGGACAAGAAAGATGGAGACAGCGGGACCGACTGGACGGGGGCCCTGGTCGGCCTGGCCGTCCTCGCGGGCGTCGGGGCGGCCATCGTCTGGCAGTCCCGCCGCCGCTCCCGATGACGCCCGCCCCCGCCACCACGCCGGGTGCGGCGCATCCGCGCCCGCAGCGCCGGTACGCCGCACCGCAGGCCCGGCGGGGCAATGCGGTGCACGCCGGGGCGTGGTGGCTGTGGGCGCTCGGGCTGGCCACCGCCGCCTCCCGGACCACCAACCCCCTCCTCCTCGCGCTGATCGTCGCCGTCGCGGGCTACGTCGTCACCGCGCGCCGGACCACCGCCCCGTGGGCCCGTTCGTACGGGGCGTTCCTGAAGCTGGGCCTCTTCGTCATCGGCCTGCGGCTGCTGTTCTCCGTGCTTCTGGGCTCCCCGATCCCCGGCTCGCACGTCCTGTTCGCCCTCCCGGAGGTCCCGCTGCCCGCCTGGGCGCAGGGCATCCGCCTCGGCGGCCGCGTCACCGCCGAGCAACTCGTCTTCGCCTTCTACGACGGGGCCAAGCTGGCCGCGCTGCTGGTGTGCGTCGGCGCCGCCAACGCCCTCGCCAACCCGGCCCGGCTGCTGAAGTCGCTCCCGGCCGCGCTCTACGAGGCCGGTGTGGCCGTGGTCGTCGCGATGACGTTCGCCCCGAACATGGTCGCGGACGTGGCTCGGCTGCGGACCGCCCGCCGGCTGCGCGGTCGCCCCACCGGCGGGGTGAAGGCGATCCTCCAGATCGGCCTGCCGGTCCTGGAGGGCGCCCTCGAACGCTCCGTGGCCGTCGCCGCCTCGATGGACGCGCGCGGCTACGGCCGTACGGCGCAGGTCCCGCCGGCCGTGCGGCACACCACCAACGCCCTCACCCTCGGCGGCCTGCTCGGCTGTTGCGCCGGCACGTACGGGCTGCTCGCCGCCGAGGGGGCCGCGTACGGCCTGCCCGTGCTGCTCATCGGGCTCGCCCTGGCCCTCGCGGGCCTGCGACTCGGTGGGCGGCGCAGCGTCCGGACCCGGTACCGGCCCGATCGCTGGGGGGTGCGCGCCTGGCTGGTCGCCGGCTCGGGCGCGGTCGTCGCCGCCGCGCTGGTCTACGCCTCCGGCGCCGATCCGGAGGCCCTGCGGCCCGGGGTCGTGCCGCTCGTACCGCCGGCGTTCCCGCCGGGGGCGGCGGCGGCCGTCCTCGTCGGCCTGCTCCCCGCCTTCGTGGCACCCGTACCGACCGAGGAGTCCCCGCAGTGATCCGCTTCGAGCAGATGTCGGTCACGTACGCCGGTGCCGGCCGGCCCGCGCTGCACGGCGTCGACCTGGTCGTCCCCGAGGGGGAGCTCACGCTGCTGGTCGGCCCGTCGGGCGTGGGCAAGTCCACGCTGCTCGGGACGGTGTCCGGGCTGGTCCCGCACTTCACGGGCGGCACCCTGCACGGCCGGGTCACGGTCGCGGGCCGCGACACCCGCACCCACCGGCCCCGCGAGCTCGCCGACGTCGTCGGGACGGTGGGCCAGGACCCCGTCGCCCACTTCGTGACGGACGTCGTGGAGGACGAGCTGGCGTTCGGGATGGAGTCCCTGGGCCTCGCCCCCGCCGTGATGCGCCGCCGCGTGGAGGAGACCCTGGACCTGCTGGGCCTGAACGGGCTGCGCGACCGGCCCCTCGCCTCCCTGTCGGGCGGCCAGCAGCAGCGGGTGGCCATCGGCTCGGTCCTGACCACGCATCCCAAGGTGCTGGTCCTGGACGAGCCGACCTCCGCACTGGACCCGGCGGCCGCCGAGGAGGTCCTCGCGGTGCTCCAGCGCCTGGTCCACGACCTGGGGACCACCGTGCTGATGGCGGAGCACCGGTTGGAGCGGGTGGTCCAGTACGCCGACCGGGTGCTGCTGCTGCCGGCGCCGGGCTCGCCCGCGGTCCTGGGTTCCCCGGCCGAGGTCATGTCCCTGTCGCCGGTCCATCCCCCGGTGGTCTCCCTGGGCCGGCTCGCGGGCTGGTCCCCCCTTCCGCTCTCGGTGCGCGACGCCCGCCGCCTGGCCCCGCCGCTCCGTACCCGCCTGGCCGGGGCCTGCGCGGAACCGACGGTCCCCGCGCAGGGCCGGGCCGGGATCCCGAACGGCGGCTCCGGCCCTGCAGCCCCCGCCGCGGGCCCGCCGGCCGGCGCGGTCCCCGGCCCGGCATCCGGCTCCGGGCAGGTGCCGGCCGCCGGGCCGCCCGCAGACCCTGCCCGGCGCGGGCTGCTGGCGCGGCTGCTACGGCGGACCGGGCCGGCGGTCCGCGGCGGCGGCTCCGCCGCACCGGCCGACGCCGTCGGCGGTCCGGTGGCGCTGGTCCGCGGCCTGTCGGTGCGGCGCGGCCGCGTCGAGGTGCTGCACGGCATCGACCTGACGGTGGCGGCCGGCGAGACCGTCGCGCTGATGGGCCGCAACGGCGCCGGCAAGTCCACCCTGCTCGCCTCCCTCGTCGGCACGCTCGCCCCCACCGCCGGCGAGGTCTGCGTCGGCGGCCGGGCCCCGCACCGCACCCCGCCGCAGGAGATGGTGCGCCGCGTCGGCCTCGTCCCGCAGGAGCCGCGCGACCTGCTGTACGCGGACACGGTCGCCGCCGAGTGCGCGGCGGCCGACGCCGATGCCGGGGCGGAGCCGGGCAGCTGCCGGACCCTGGTCTCGACGCTGCTGCCCGAGGTGGCCGACGGCACCCACCCGCGCGACCTCTCCGAGGGGCAGCGCCTGGCCCTCGCCCTGGCGCTGGTGCTCACCGGCCGGCCGGGCCTGCTGCTGCTCGACGAGCCGACGCGCGGCCTGGACTACGCGGCCAAGGCCCGGCTGATCGAGGTGCTGCGCGCGCTGGCCGCCGAGGGGCATGCGATCGTCCTGGCCACGCACGACGTGGAGCTGGCCGCGGAACTGGCGCACCGGGTCGTCATCCTGGCGGGCGGGGAGGTCGTCGCGGACGGCCCGACCGCCGAGGTCGTGGTGTCCTCGCCGGCCTTCGCCCCGCAGGTGGCCAAGGTCCTGGCGCCGGACCACTGGCTCACCGTGTCCCAGGTCGCCCGCGCGCTGCGGCCGGCGGCCTCGTCATGAGCCGCGCGTCGGGCCGCCCGCTGCGGATCGGTCCGCGAGCCGCGGCCGCCATGGTCCTCGTCACCCTCATCGGCATCGCCGCGTTCGGCTGGCCGCTGCTGGCCGACCGGCAGTCCGGGCTCGCCCACTCCCAGGACGCCCCCTGGCTCTTCGCGGCCCTGCTGCCGCTGCTGGTGGCCGTCGTCGTCGCGACCATCGCCGACCAGGGCATGGACGCCAAGGCGGTGGCGATGCTCGGCGTGCTCGCCGCGGTCGGGGCGGCCTTGCGGCCACTGGGCGCGGGGACGGCCGGCCTGGAGCCGATGTTCTTCCTGATGGTGCTCAGCGGCCGCGTCCTCGGGCCGGGCTTCGGCTTCGTCCTCGGCTCGGTCACGATGTTCGCCTCCGCCCTGCTGACGGGCGGGGTCGGGCCGTGGATGCCGTTCCAGATGCTGGCCCTGGGCTGGTTCGCACTGGGCGCCGGGCTGCTGCCCGGCCCGGAGCGGATCCGGGGGCGGGCGGAGCTGCTGATGCTGGCGGCGTACGGGTGCGCGGGCTCGTTCGCGTACGGGACGGTCATGAACCTCCAGGGCTGGGTGCTGCTCCAGGGCATGGGGCAGGGCGTCTCCTTCCATCCCGGGGACCCGGTCGGGGCCAACTTGGCGCGGTTCGCCGCGTACTGCCTGGCGACCTCGCTGGGCTGGGACCTGGGCCGGGCCGTGCTGACGGTGGTCCTGACCCTCGCGCTCGGCGGCACGCTGCTCAAGGCGCTGCGCCGGGCGACGCGGAAAGCGGCGTTCGACGCCCCGGTTTCCTTCGATTCGGGGGTCGGAAGTGGCCTGGGACACAGCCCGAAAAGGGTACAAGCGGGCACGGAAGGTGACATTCGGGCCCCTGGCCGGTGAGGCGGCCCACAGGGCGTACGTCACATTCGCGCCCGGATAGTAGGTCCCCGGGTCGCCGGGAAACCCCCTCTCACCTGCCCGGAGGGCTT
>NZ_JBEZVK010000039.1:47389-73109 GCF_040636955.1 Streptomyces sp. NPDC032472 | reverse complement strand
CCCGCCACCACCCGGCGGGCGGCCCGCAGCAGGCCGGGCCGCCAGACCTCCCAGGGCAGGACGTGGTCGTCCCGCCGGGCGGCGGCCAGCCGCTCCAGCTCCTCGGCCAGAGGTCCGGCGAAGGCCGCCGCGGACGGCGCGGCGTCCGGCGGGAGCGGGACGTGGGGGTACAGGCCGTGCCTGCGGCCGGCCGCGTCGAGCCGGATGGCAGGGCCCAGTGCGTCCGACGCAGCGCCCTCGGCGAGGAGTCCGGCGGTGTCGGCCGCGCCGAGGGGGACGAGGAACGAGCCGAACGGGGTGCGCAGCCGCACGGGGCGCCCGGAACGGCTGCGGCGCAGGTGCGCGAGGACCCCGCGGGCCGCGCCTTCGCGGGTGAGGGAGTGCAGGCCGAGGGCGCGGGCTGGCGCGTCCGCCCAGGGCAGGCGGTGGGCGAGCATGGCCGCGCTGAACACTGCGTTCTCCAGGGGCCAGGCGGTGGCGGGGGTGGTCATCGGGGGGCGTTCTCCCTCGGGTCACGCGGAGGCACGGGCCCGCACACGGGCACGTACCCGGGCACCGGCACGGGGTGGGGGGTCACTTGTCGCGCAGCATGTACGGCTGGTTGGCGGTGATCTCGCCGTCGTAGCACCGGATCAGCTCGTTGACCTGCTTGCGGTAGTGGGCCAGTTCGCCGCGCAGGCTGTCCGAGTAGGCCTGCGGGGCGTGCGAGAGCGGGTAGTCGTACGACTCGTCGAGCCAGGCCAGCTCCACCCAGCTGGCGGGGATGTCGTGGGGCGAGGCCGGCCCGCGGCCGTCCAGCATCGGGATGACGTCGTGCTTGTTGACCAGGCTGACGACCCGGGTGGTGTGGTCGGCGGGCCGCTTGCTGTCGATCGGGGAGCCGAGCGTGACCACATGGGTGACCCGGTACTCGGAGGCGACGTCGACATCGGCGGCCAGGTTCATGGCGGTCAGGCCCCCGAGGCTGTGTCCGACCAGCATGAGCTCCGATCCCGCCGGCACGCCGGCCCGGCGCAGGAGCTTCTTCGCCGCCCGGGTGTAGGTGGTGTCGGTGCGCAGGCAGCCGTCGAAGGCGCCGACGAGGTCCTGGGGGGTGCTGTTGCTGAGCAGGGCGAAGCTGGTTCCGGGGAGGAGCAGCACGTGCCGTACCGCGCCGTCCGTGCAGGCGACGCGGCGCAGGAGGACCAGGCCGTGGTTGCCGAGGGCGCCGATGTCGTTGATGTAGCTGACGATGTCGTTGCGGGAGGAGCCGAGGACCTTGGCGAGGATCGGGTCCGGGTCGGCGCGTTCGGCGCGGCCGGGGCCGGGGTTGAGGTACTTGAGCAGGGAGCTGGGCAGGCCGAGGAACGGGTCGGTCGTGGGGACGCCGCCCGCGAGGGTGACCCAGGAGAAGTCGTCGTTGACCGGGTTCTCGTCCAGCAGGCCGATCAGCGCGAGGAGCTCCATGATCACGGGGCTGACGGTGGTGAGGGCGCGGGTGACGCCGAGCCGTTCCACGAGGGCGTGCAGGGCGCGGAGGGCCTCCAGCCGGTCCCCTGCGACGACGGCGCCGGTGAGACGGCGGGCGTGGGCGGCGTCCAGGTTGGGGTGGGTCACGGTGGCCGCCTCGATGCGCAGGGCGAAGGCGTCCACCGCCATGGCGACCGATGCGGGCCTCCGACGGGTCAGGTTGCCCGCGATGCGGGCGAGTTCGCCGATGATGCCGCCGTTGGCTCCGAAGCCGAGACCGGCCGGGCTGGTCAGGGCGCGTACGCAGGACAGCGCCGCGCCGATGGCCCAGGTGGGGCGGCGCAGGGCCTGCAGGGCGAAGCGGCCCTCGGTCAGCGCTCCGGTGAGGTCGGCTCCGGCCTGCCTGGCGGCGAGGGCGGCGTCGGCGAGCAGTACGGAAGCGGCGATGAGGAGTTCGGTGTCCGTACGGGGGGCCGCGGACCGGGGCGGGCCCGCAGGGCCGTCGGCGGTGATGCCGGGAACGTCGAGGCCGTCGGCGGTGCCGGGGACGCCGGTGTCGGGGGTATCGGGGGTATGGGGGGTGTTCTTCCGCTGCCCGTCGGAGAGCTGCCGGGTGGGGTTCCCGGTCGCCTGAGGCGCCACGTTCCAAACCTCTCGTCGCATGAGCCGCTGTTCGGGACGCATGGTGACACCGACCAGGGGTGGCTTCGGCGCAGCGGGGCGCCCGTACCGGCGCTCAGCCGGCACCCCGCCGCCCTGCACGCCCCACCAGCACTGGGATCCGCGCCCCACCCGGCCCCCCGGGCGACCCTGCGGGTCCTGGGGATGACGCCGCGGCCCCCGGTTGACGGGGCTGCGGCGGGCGGCCGGCACGCGCGGCGGGCAGGGGGTCGGGGGCGCCGCGCACGGATCCGCCCGTGCCGGGGACGGGGCCGCTCCGCCCGTGCGTACCGGACCTCCGCCGCGCACGCGCCACGGCGGACGGGTCCCGTCGCCCGTCCCGCTGCCGGCGGGGCCGGAACACCGCCCGGCCGCGGTTCGGTGTTCCTTCCATGACCGCACCTGTGGCACCGGACATGCCCGAGACGCTGGACCGCCGACAGGGTCCGTTCGGCCCGGTGTCCGCCGCGGCCCTCGCCGACCCGCGGACGTACCTGCTGCACACCGACCTGGTGCAGTACGCGACGGAGTCCGACAACCTGTACGACCCGCTCTGCCTGGACATCGACATCGGCCCCTCCAGCGAAACCGGACCCTGTGCTCGGTGCCACCAGCCCACATGCCGCTACGGGGTTGGTGGGAACCCCCTCTGCAAGCCGTGCCAGCAGGCCCGGCAGGAGCAGCTCGCCCGCCCCTGACCGTGACCGACCCCGCACCACCGCCCGTACCGATCACGCTTCTCCTGCCCGACAGGCAGGAGATCGAGCGCGTACGGCTCTACGGACGCCAGCAACTCGAATCGGGTCTGTGGATGTACCGCATCGGCGTCCCCCTCTGGCAGACAGCCGTCGGCGGCGGCGCCGAGCCCGTCGAATACGCAACGTGGGCCACCTCTGCCTAGCTACGACCGATCCCCGATGTCGACCTGAGCGCCATTCCCACACACCGCAGACCCGCGATCGCCGCTGGCGGCGGCGCCCGCCGCACCTCCTGAGCCCTGGACGGCCGCACCCGCGGACGGGCTCCCACCGCCCACGAGGCAAACGTGTCGGCTGGCCACCGACCGCGCGGTGCCGGTCAAGACGATGGCGGCGCTCGATGTCCTCACGCAGCCCGACAGTGTTTGCGGGCTGAGCCAGTCTGGGTGGAGACGTTCACTGGCTTGCGGATGGGCCGGTCGCCAAGCTGGTCAAGGTGGTGCGTGAACGGGGCGGGAACGGTCCTGGCGGGGGTCGGCCGTGGTGCCTTCCGTTGACGGACCGGGTTTCTGCTGGTGACCGTGTACTACCGCACCAAACCTCACGTCGGGCCCCCAGCGAACCGTCGTCATCCAGCGGCTGGGTCCGCTTCTGACCTCTCACCGGCCCCGCCGCCGGTGAGCGCTCGCAGGCTGCCCACAGACACCGTGGCAGGCCGTCCTGCGGCCGGTGTGATGGCCCACGGAACCTCATCACCTAGCAGTCATTGGGTCGCGCGGTCCAGCAGGGGGGCCGCCCAGGCAGGTAGCGCGGACGGTGACGGGCGGGCCGAGCGGGGATCCGAGGTGATGCCGATGCCGCCCGCCGGGTCGCCGTACGTGAAGCGGGCCGACCACCACAGCCAGGAGTGGACGAACACGTTGGCGCTCCATGCCAGCGCGAGCCCGCCGCGCTGGGCCGGTGTCTCGTACCAGTAGCTGGAGAGCACCACGGCGCGGGACACGGCCTCGTCCGTGTCCGCCGGGCCGGAGTCGGCGGTGAGCCCAGCGGCCACTACGGACGCCGCGAACCGGTTGTCCGCGAGCAGCCTGCCGCCATCGCTGGCGACCGCGTCGACGATGTCCGGGGGGAGGGCCAGGGCATAGCGCTCCAGTCGCTCCAGGAGTTCTGGCAGCGCCGGATCGTTGGCCGTCTCTTGCCCTGGGGTCACCCGTAGGTCGCTCAGCAGCTGCGCATCCGCAGCCTGGGCGGCCAGCGCATGTACATAGGCCAGCGCGCGCAGGGTCTGCCAGTGACACAGGGTGTCCAGCAGCGCGATCCTCGAGGTGCGGAAGGCCAGCCGCACCGGCCAGTCGGCCGCCCGGACCTCCTGTCCGAGCGCCCACAGGTCCGCCGGCACCGGGGCGGGGAACACAAAGCTCTGGCCAGGGTCACAGGACGGCTTCGCGCGGTAGCCCGGCCACTGCTGCGCCCTGGGGTCCTCGCTACTCATACACTTCCTCCGGCCTCGGGGTTCGCCACTTCGCCGCATCTTTGCCGTCTCGCGGAGTGATGTAGTTCGAGATGTCCTTCTCCTCGACGTGGTAGGCGTGGATCATATGGTCCTGGCGAATGACCACCACCGGGTTTCCAGCGGCATCCCTGAGGCTGCGGTCGATGATGATCCGCGCCCCTGATGCGTCATCCACATAGTTGGCCGGTCCGCGCAGCTGGCTCAGCAGGTACTTCTCCAGCTTCACATCGTCGCCCCCCGATGCCTGACAGGTAGTGGTTCACCTTGCCGCTCTCCGCCTCGTTGAGCTGGTGGTCGACGCCCTGCGCCGCCCGGTCACCGTCCGAGTAAGGAGCCAGCCCGAACGGGTCGCACCACTGGTGCGGGTTCGCGACATACGCCGACGGGTTGGTGGCTGGCGCGAGGCCCATCGGGTCCGGGCTCAGATAGCGGGCGGTCTCAGGGTCGTATGTACGGAAGTAGTTGTAGTGCAGGCCCGATTCGGGGTCGAAGTACTGGCCGGGGAAACGCAGCGGGGTGTAGGCGGTCGCGTCCCGGCTCCAGGCCGTGGACCCCCACAGGGTCGACCGGCTGCGCCAGGCCAGCCGGCCCCGCTCGTCAACAAGTTCGGTGGGCGCACCGACGAGGTCGGTGACGATGGCGTAGAACCGATCGTCCACCACTTCCTGACCCTCCTGACCAGCCATCAGGATTCGCTCGGTCTGCGCCAGCGGCGTAAGGCCCCGGTGGTCCCAGGTCACGACGACATTGTGGCTGGCGTCTGCTGTGGCGGTGCTCTGCTCGCACAGCACGTTCCCGTCCCAGGTGAAGACCGTACGTTCGGCTACGCCTTGTCCGTCGGCCGTCATCCGCTCCTTCGCCGTGCGCCGGCCCAGCGCGTCGTACGTGTACTGCCAGCGCGTGCCGTCGGGGGTGGTCACGGCCGTGATGCGGTCATCGGCGTCCCACTCGTACCGCCAGGTGTCAGGCTTGCGGGAGAGCCGAACCTTCTGGCGCAACACGACCCGCCCCAGGGCATCGTACTCGTGGCGCACCCGGCCTGCGGTGAGCAGGCGGGTGCCCTCATAGGTGCGGGGGCCCGTGGCGTCCTGGCCGCCGGGGTGGGAGCCGGGCCACGAGGCGGAGGCCTGGTTGCCCGCCTCGTCATACGCGTACCGCTCCGTCCAGTTCTCGGCGTGCACCGCCGTCACCCGGCCGCGCGGGTCGAGGTCGAAGGTCCGCGGGCCGGCCAGAAGGTCATCGATCGCCGTCAGAGCCCCGTCGGCCCGGTAGGTGTACCCGCGGCGCTGGAGGACCCGCTCGTCGGAGCTGGTCAGCAACTGGCCGGTTAGCCGCCCCACCGCGTCCCAGCCGCTGCTCAAGGTCACCTTGCCGTACGCACGTGTGAGCTCCTGGCCCGCCGCGTCGTGGGTGAAGCCGATCCGCCGCCCCGCCGTGGTCAGGGCGTCGCGACGGCCCGCGTCGTCGTACGACCAGTCGGCGGTGGCGCCCGTCGGCGTGGTCCGGCCGGTGCGGCGGCCCGCGGCGTCGTACGCGTAGGCGAGGGTGCGGCCGTCGTCGAGATAAGCCCGGTGCAGGCCTCTGAATGACCGCCGAGGCCGGGCGGCTGGGCTGGGCTGGGCTGGGCTGGGCTGGGCTGGGCTGGGCTGGGCTGGGCTGGCGAACCGATGCGTACGTCATGGATTTCGGCCTTCCAGGTAGGCGAGAAGCTCGCGTGAGGCCGTGCACACTCGACGACCTTCATCGGGCCGACCACTCGTCCCGTTCGGCGACCCCGGTCCTCAATGCCATGGTCCCTCCTGGAGACACCTGAGATGTGCCGGCCCGTCAGGGCACGAAGACGCGGCGTCGCCTCCGTGCCGCGGCCAGTTCCGCGGCGGCACGGCGGGCGAATGCCGCGTGCAGGGAGGAGTTCCAGGCCAGCGCGACGCGTTCGGCGCGCGCGTACGCGTCGGCCGCCGCCGCCTCCTCGCCGAGCAGGCGGTACAGGTCCCCCAGCGGGTGGGCGAGCGGCCGGGTGGCGTAGGCCGCGCCCGCCGCGCCCCCGAACTGGTCCTGGAGCGGCAGCAGATGCCCGGCCAGCAGGCCGGCCGTGATGGTGTCCCCGCACAGGACGGCCAGTTCGCTGCGGTAGTCCAGTTCGACGCCGTACAGGTGGTCCGTCACCGGCAGGGCCGGGAAGCGGATCTCGCGGGCCTCGTCCAGCCGGCCCTGGCGGGCCAGGAGGAGGGCGTGCGCCACGGCCACCGGCGCGCCGACCGCCTCGTGCACCTCGCGGACGCTGCGTTCGATGTCCGCCGTCCGCCCCTGGGTGAACCGGATCGTCCACAGGCCCAGCGTGCGCGGACCGTTCGCGTGGTGCGCGCCCACCCGCCGGAACAGCTCGTCGGCCTGGGCGTAACGCTCCTCCGCCTCGGTGAACCGTCCCTCGACGGCGGCGAGCATGGCCCGGGTGGTGACGTTGATGCCGCGCGCCCAGAGCATGCCGTACCGGTCGGCGAGGTGCAGCCCCTCCCCCGTGTGACGGCGGACACCCGCCGGGTCGTTGCGGGTGGCGGCCGTCATGGCGTCCAGGTGCTCGCACACCCACCGGTACGCGGGCAGGTCGTGCTCGGCGGCGAGGAGGCGCAGCCGGGCGACGAGGGGGTCCCGCGCCCCGGCCTGCCGTTCGTGCGGCAGCAGCTTGGCCGAGGTCATCAGGGCGGAGGCCAGCAGCCGGGGCTCCCCTGAGGAGTCGGCGAGCGCCAGCTGCGCGTCGGCCGCCTCACGGGCGCGCGCGGCGTCCTCGCCGGCCACCGCGTCCGCCAGCACCTGGAGCACCCGGGCCCGGGTCGCCTCGTCCAGCGCCCGGTCCCCGGCGAGCCGCTCCAGCCGGGCCAGCGCCGTCCGGTCGAAGAGCCCTTCCAGCCGGGTGCGCCAGGGCGAGGGCTCGGTCCACGCTCCGTAGACCGCGGCGACCAGGTCGTCACGGTTGGCCCGTACCGCCAGGTCCGCGGCCCGCTGCCGAGTGTGGCGCGCCGCGTCGGTGGCGCCGGCGCGGACCTGGGCGCCGAGCAGGCGCACCAGCAGGGCGATACTCGCGTCGGGGTCGGCGTACGGGTCGGCGGTGGCCGCCGCGTGCACGTCGAGTGCCTGCGCGAGCAGCCCGACGGCCACGTCGTGCGCGTACCTGCGTTCCGCCTGCTCGGCCGCGCGCAGGGCGTAGTCCACGGCGAGCGGGGCGTTCACGGACCGGCCGGAGCGGGCGAAGTGGTGGGCCAGCGCCGCCAGGTCGTCGGGGCGGTGGCGGCGCAGGACCGCGGCGACGCGGTCGTGCAGCCGGGCGCGGCGCACGCCGGTCAGGTCGGTGTAGACGGTGTCGCGCACCAGGGCGTGCACGAAGCCGACCCGGCCCGGGCCCGGCTCCGTGAGCAGGTCGGCGGCGAGCGCGGCGTCGAGCCCTTCGAGGACCGTTTCCTCATCCGTGTCGGCCGCCTCCACCAGCAGCGCCGCGTCCGTGTCCGCGCCCATGACGGCCACCAGGCGCAGGGCGGCGAGCGCGGCGTCGGGCAGCAGGGCCAGCCGCCGGCGCAGGACGTCCCGGACGCCCTGGGGGACCTCGGACAGGGCGACCAGGGCGCCTTCGCTGTCCAGGAGGCGGGCGCTCTCCCACACGTAGAACGGGTTGCCGCCGGTGCGCGCGGCGATCGCGGCCACGGTGTCCGGCGAAGCGGGGGTGCGGCAGACCGCGGCGACGACGGTGGCGACGGCGTCGGCCGGAAGCCCGCCCAGCGCGATCCGGTGCGGGGTCCGAGGGGCGAGCTGGGCGAGGGTCTTCGCCAGCCGGTCGCCGACCTCCGCCGGGCGGTAGCAGCCGACGGTGAGGAGCGGCACGCCGGTGACCGCGGCGGCTGCCTCCAGCAGCGCCAGCGTCTCCCCGTCGGCCCGGTGCAGGTCCTCCAGGAGCACGGCGAGCGGCCTGCCGTCGGCCGCGGCGGAGAGCCAGGCGGCGAACGCCCGGTGCATGCGGAAGCGGCCGACCGTGGCCTCGTCCCGGGTGGCGGCGGGTGCCGCGTCCGGTTCGTGCAGCAGGACCGCCAGTTCGGCCGGGGCGGCGGGTGCCTGGCGGGCGAGTGCGCCGAGTGCCTCGACCCAGGCCCAGGCCGGGGGCGCCCCTTCGTATTCGGGGCAGCGTCCGACCACCACCGTCCAGCCGTCACCGGCCAGCCGGTCGGCGAACCGGGCGAGGAAGGCCGACTTCCCGGCCCCCGCCTCTCCGGTGACCAGCATCAGCCCTCCGCCCGCACGCGCGGCGCGGGCGGCGGCCTCGGCGGTGCGCAATTCCCGGGCCCGCCCGAGGAACGGCCGGCCGGCCTCGGCCCCGGCCGTCCCCGGCGGCGGCGTCCGGACCTCGGCAGCAGCTACAGGCACACCGGCCGCGTGCGACACGTCGAGGCCGCCGGACGGGTCGGTGCCCGGTGACGTCCCGGCGCGCAGGACGTCCAGGCGCTGCTCCAGGAGGGCTTGCTCGACGCCGGTCAGGACGGGCGACGGATCGCAGCCCAGCTCCTCCCGTAGCACGGCCCGCGCGCGGCGCAGCACGGCCAGCGCATCCGCCTGGCGCCCGCAGGCCCAGTGCGCGAGCGCGAGCAGCCGCCATCCCTCCTCGCGCAGCGGCTCCGCCGCGACGAGGGCGGCGGCCGCCCGCGCGGCCTCGGCCGGGGGCCCGGCGCGCAAGTCGGCCGCGACGGCGAGCTCGCGGGCGTCCGCCAACAGGGCGGTCAGCCGGGCTGCTTCGGGTGCGGCCCATTCCTCGTCGGCGTGTTCCTGGAAGGCCGGGCCCCGCCACCAGGACAGCGCCTCGGCCAGCAGCTCCCGGGAGCGGGGGGCGGCGGCCCGCCGGGCCTGCTCCAGCCGGGATTCGAAGTGCCAGGCGTCCACGGCCTCGTCCGGCAGCCGGAGGGCGTATCCCGGCGCACAGGTGACGAGCACACCGGCGGGGGCGCGCGGCGGCCGCTCCGGTTCCAGGAGGCGGCGCAGGTTGGACACGTAGGCGTGCAGGGAGGCGGTGGCCTTCGCGGGCGGAGTGCCGCGCCACAGATCCTCGGCGAGCCGGTCGACCGAGACCACCGCGCCCCGGGCGGCGAGCAGCCCGGCGAGCACGGCCCGCTGCCGGGGGGCTCCCAGGGGGACCGGCCTGCCTTGCGACTCGGCTTCCAGGGGGCCCAGCACTCGTATGCGCAACACGTCGGCGAATCTACCGGAGATGACTGGAACGATCACTGGACGACGGGTAAACGTACCTGCTCAAAGGGTGTTTGAGGGAGGGACGGAACGTCGGGGCGGCAGCGTCGGAGGCACGGACTCCGCGTGCCCGCCAAGCCACCGCCAAGTGGGGGCGCAGTGAACGCCAAGCGGCGCTCGGCACGCTGCTCCCGCCCGTTCCGCCATCGATCACCCGGAGCATTCGAGCGTGTCCCACAGCAGCACCCCCAGCCCCTCCCCCGGGCGCCCGTACACCCACGAGATGGTCGTCGTGCACCGCGTCTTCCGGCGCGAGTCGGCCCTGCTTCCCCGCTTGGTGCGGGCCGTGCCCGAAGGCGCGACGGAGCGGGCCGCGATCGTCGGCGCGCACCTGGCCGAGTACGTCACCGGGCTCCACCACCACCACACCGTCGAGGACGAGACGATCTGGCCGCTGCTGCGCGGGCGGGCCGAGGCGGTCGCCGAGGGCACGGACATCGTCGTGCGCATGGAGGAGCAGCACGCTCGGATCGACCGGAGCCTGGCCGAGGTCACCGACCGAGCGCCCGCCTGGCAGCGGAGCCCCGGCCGGGCGGCTGCCGAGGAGCTCGCAGGGGCTCTGGAGGAGCACCGGTGCGCTCTCCTGGAGCACCTCGACGACGAGGAGCGGCTGGTCCTGCCCCTGGTCGAGGAGCACCTGTCGGTTGCCGAGTGGGACGCGGTGGGCCGCCGGGGCATGGAGACGGTTCCCAAGGACAAGCTCCTGCTGGCCCTCGGCGCTCTCCTCGAGGACACGGACCCGCAGGAGCGGGCCTACTTCCTGGACAGGGCACCCCTGATCGGCCGCCTGATGTGGCGGGCCTTCGGCAGGCGCCAGTACGCCGCCGCGTGCCGCACCCTGCGCGCCCCGCTTGACGGTGGGGCAGCCCAGTGAGCGTCCTCGCGTCGGCGCCGCTCGACGTCTTGGACGCCTACCGCACCTGCGAGTTCGCCACCCTGGGCAAGGACGGCACCCCGGCTGCCTGGCCGACGGCGGTGAAGCGCAGGCCGGACGGCACGCTGCTGCTGACCACCTCCCTCGCGTTCGCGCAGAAGGCGTTCAACATCCGCCGGGACGGCAGGGTCGCCCTGCTCTTCTCCGATCCGACGGGCAGCGGGCTCGACCCCGCCCCGCAGATCGCCGTCAGCGGCCGCGCCGCGTGCCCCGACGAGATCATGACGGGGCCCCAGGGAGCCGAGGACTACTGGAGCATGCTGTTCGTACGCCAGCCGCACAGCCGGGGGTACGTCCGGGCTCCGATGCGGCCGCTGATGGACTGGTACTACCTGCGGCTGCTGATCACCGTTGAGCCGGAGCGCGTGGACGTCCGGCTGCCCCTTGCGGAACTGGCGGTGCCGACGGCGCAGGCCTCCGCGGCCGCTGCCGCGCTGCCGGGCGCCGCCCAGCTGGGCAGCTTCCCGACGGCCGTCCTGGCCGCCCGGGATGCGGCCGGCGCGCCCGTGCTGGCCAGAACCCGGACCGTCGCGGGACCTGCCGGGTACCGGATCGTCATACCGTCCCACTGCGCCGTCGTACCGGGCCCGGCCTCGCTCCTGGTGCACCGGCACGACGCACTGCTGAACCGTATGTACAACGCCCTTGTGCGGGGAGAACTGCGGCGGATGGCAGGGGAGTTCGTACTGGTGCCGTCGCAGGTGGTGGAGCCCATGGGCTCGGGCTCGGCCCGCGACGCGGTGACGGTCCTGCGACGGGCCAGGCGCTCCACCGACCGCTATCTGGAACGCCGGGCACTGCCCAGGCCGAAGGTGCGCTGGGACCTGTTCGGGGACTTGGCCCGGCCGCACCGCGGATGACGGCGCCCGCTAGCCCACCCCCTACCCCTCTTGGAGAACTCATGCTCGACCGCTTCCCTCCCGCCCGCCGGACGCTCGGCGTACTCGTCGCAGCCTCCGCCGCCTTCACCCTCGCGGCGGGACCGGCGAGGGCCAACCCGGTCCCCAACCACGACTACGCGTACGAGATCCGGCCGATGCACGTCTCCGGCAAGTGCCTGGAGATCGCTGACTGGCGCACCGACAACGCGGCGCCCGCCCGGCTCTGGGATTGCACCGGTCAGCCGAACCAGCAGTGGCGAATGGTCGTGGACCGTACGTACCAGACCCGCTACGCCATCAGGAACGTCCACAGCGGCAAGTGCCTCCAGATCGGCAACCTGGCCAGGATCAACGGCGCCCACGTCAACCAGTGGGACTGCAACGGCAGTCCCAACCAGCGCTGGAGCCGTACCGACCGCAACCCCGACCTGATCGTGGGCGAACGGTTCAACGGCGGACCGGCCCTGTGCCTCGACGTCACCGACTGGCAGACCCACAACGGGGCGGGCGTGCAGATCTGGGACTGCCGCCCGGCCGCCAACCAGACGTGGGTGTGGAACATCAAGCAGTGACCGGCGGAAACGCCTGATCCGATCGGACACATTCGTCCGCTGATAGAAGATCGCGATTCTTCTCAACTCAGCGCCACGCGGCCACAAGGCACGCATCACACGCAGGTCTTTTTTCGGATACGCCCCGTCCTTGAATTCGACCCCGGCGGCGGCGTCCCGCGGAGGCTGTCCGGCCAGGGCAGCGCGACCCACCCGCAGCCGGCCCGGCCCAAGCCAGCACCACTCCACCCCTCACGGGCGTGTCCGGCGCCATCAGCCGGCCGTACTCACCGGCCGGCTGGTCGTCGCCCTTCCCGAGGAACTCGTGCAGCCGCTCGTCCGGGGCGTCTACTGGACCAACCAGCCCCACATCCAGGCCCTCCAGGCCTGGACCGACCGACGGGCCCCGGGCCCGCCGCCGGTCGCAGCGCGGCGCCACCCGAAGCACTCGCCGAACAGGAGCGCAGCACCGTCCACATCACCGAACGGTGAAGTACTGCCCGCCGCCCTCGACCGCGTCATGGCCCCATAACAACAGGTACAGAACAGTCGGGTTGCCTAGGCAGAGGATGAGACCGACGGCCGTCTGCCCCGGTTCCAGGTACCCGCAACCCCCGGGCTCCGATCGGCCGGCGACCGCAGACGTCATCCGCTCGGCGGACCCTCGGAGTCGGACGGGCGGCTGCGCGGCCCCGGGATCCCCAGCGGGATGGGGCGTGGACACGGCCTTGTCCGCCCCGGCCGGGGCCGTGGCCCTGGCCGTCGCGCGGCGAATTCGCGCGCCGGTCGCTACCTGAACGTGCACCAGTGCGTCTACTGCTCGTCCTCGGCCGCCAACCACTTCACCGCCGTCGTGCCCAGCGTGACCGGCGATTCGCGACCGGAACCAACGTGTCCAACACCGCGGACGGGCGACCCTTGTGCTGCGGGGTCGACGGGAAGGAGGACGCCGCCCGGGCCCCAGCCGATCACCTCCGCACCCGGATCGGCGAGCTTCAGGCCGGGCTGCGGGAGGCCGGAATCCACGTCGAACACCTCGCGATCACACGGAAGACCGTCACAGCACTCGCCGACCGGCGCCCAGCGGCCTTCGCGTCCTGGTGGTGGGCTGGCAACCCAGCCCCAGCACCTCATGCGTTGGTCGCCGGTCTGCCAGCGGAGGACGGCGATTCGTATGCCGCACGGCATGGTGCTCTGGTCGGCTTCCGACGCTTGATCCAGGAGCGGGCCCGAGATCAGCGGCAGGGTGCCGCCGCCACGACGGCCGGGTAGAGCGAGCACCTGCGCCTCGGGTAGGCGGATCCCGCTGACGCCGATCCGTACTCCTGCACTCGTGTGCCGGGCGGGTGAAGCCGGTGGGCCGCGCGGCCGTGGTCAGGTGCGTCTGCTTGGCAGGGGCCGCAGGATGAGCCGAAACATCCGGCCTTTCCCAGGAGCCCTTCGTCATGATCGAACGCAAGCAGCTAAAGGACGGTGCTCAGGTCACCTTTGTCCTGCCCGCCGATGTCCCGCCCGGGCCGGTCAGCGTTGTCGGTGACTTCAACCAATGGAAGCCCGGCGCCCACACCCTGGAGCCCCGGAGCGACGGCACGCGCGCCGTCACGGTCCGGCTTCCGGCCAAGAGCGTGCATGCATTCCGCTACCTGGCGGCGGGCGACTACTGGTTCGACGAGCATCACGCCGACGGCCACGACGGAGCCAACAGCCTCCTGCACACCTGATCCGGCATCTCCCGGGGCGGACCACCCAGGGGTCCGCCCCGCCCATCTCACCAGCCGGGCAATGGGCCCGGCCGAAGCGTCGAGAGGACCAACCGGTCTGGTGACCACAGCACGGGAATCATGGCGGGCGGCGCCGAGTGCATCGGCGCCCAGGAGACGGTCCTGGTCGCCGCGAAGAAGATGACCGAGCTCGGCGTCGGAGCGCTGCCCGTGTGTGGCACCGACGACAAACTCAAGGGCATGCTCACCGACCGCGACATCGTCGTGAAGGTGCTGGGCGCCGGCAAGAACTCCGCCGGAGTGAGGGCCGGAGACCTGGCTCAGGGAGAGGCCGTCACCATGGGGGCCGACGACGACGCGCAGGAGATCCTGCGCACCAAGAGGGAGCACAAGGTACGGCGCCTGCCCGTCATCGACGGCCACCGCCTGGTCGGCATCGTCGCCCAAGCCGATGCCGCCCGCGCCTGCCCGATCCGCAGGTCGGCGACCTTCATGGGTGGCGGAGGCCCGCCATCCAGCGAGCTCCCGGCCGGAACGTGCGCGGAGTCTTCGACATACGCTGTCATATGAGGCTGTGCGGGACGTGCGGTTCCAGGGCTCGCAGTGGCTGTTGCGGGTTCGGGTCCGAGACCGCGAGACGGCTGAACCTGCGTCTGCCCCACATGCCGGACGCCAGCGCATCGCCGTGCCGCGATCCAGGCTCCTCGGCCGCAAGTACCCCGTAGTGCACGCCACCAGTCGGGCTGGACGTACACCCGACGGAGGGTGGAGAGCGGCACGCGCACCTCATGGCGGCGGCGCGTGAGGAGCCTCTCCCGCCACGACATGCGTACGACGATGTCGGTGTCCTCCACCAGGACCCGTGCCATGGGACACGGTCACCTCGTGGTCTCCGGCGCGGCTTGCGACGCGGGGGTGGTTTCGATGACCAAGTGCCCCTCCCTGGCGTCGGCGGTGATGGTGGAACCGTCGGGGATGTCACCGGCCAGCAGGGCGCGTCCGATGCGGGTCTCGACGTCGCGCTGGATGAAGCGGCGCAGGGGCCGGGCTCCGTACACCGGGTCGAACCCCTCGGCCGCGATGTGACGGCGGGCCTCTTCGGTGAGGCGGAGGTCCAGGCGGCGGTCGGCGAGCCGGTGGCGCAGGTCCTCGGTCAGCAGGTCCACGACCCGTTCGATTTCCGGCAGTGTCAGCGGTTTGAAGAGGACCACGTCGTCGACGCGGTTGAGGAACTCCGGGCGGAAGTGGGCGCGCAGTTCGGCCATGACCGCCGCGCGTGCCTCCTCCTTGATCTCCCCGTCCGGTGTGACCCCTTCGAGCAGGTACTGCGATCCGATGTTGCTGGTCATCACCACTACGGTGTTGCGGAAGTCGACGGTGTGGCCCTGCGCGTCGGTGAGGCGCCCGTCGTCCAGTAGCTGGAGCAGGGTGTTGAAGACGTCGGCGTGGGCCTTCTCCACCTCGTCCAGCAGCACCACGGAGTACGGCTTGCGGCGTACGGCCTCGGTGAGCTGGCCGCCTTCCTCGTAGCCGACGTACCCGGGCGGGGCGCCCATCAGACGGCTGACCGTGTGCCGTTCCTGGTACTCGCTCATGTCGAGGCGGATCATGTTGTCCTCGGTGTCGAAGAGGGCCGCGGCCAGCGTGCGGGCCAGCTCGGTCTTGCCGACGCCGGTGGGGCCGAGGAAGAGGAACGAGCCGATCGGCCGACGGGGGTCCTTCACGCCGGAGCGGGCACGGATGACCGCGTCCGCCACCAGCTGGACCGCCTCGTCCTGGCCGATGACCCGCTCGTGGAGGATCTCGTCGAGGCGCAGCAGCTTTTTCCGCTCGCCCTCCAGCAGGCGGCTGACCGGGATGCCGGTCCAGCGGGCGACGATCGAGGCGATCTCGTCCTCCGTGACGACCTCGCGCAGCAGCCGCCGGCCGCCCTGCTTGGCGGCGAGCTGTTCCTCTTCGGCCGTGAGCCGCCGTTCGAGTTCGGGCAGCCGGCCGTGGCGGAGTTCGGCCGCGCGGTTGAGGTCGTAGGAGCGTTCGGCCTCCTCGGCGTCGTACCGTACGTGTTCGAGTTCCTCGCGCAGCGCCTGCACTTTGCGCAGGGCCTGGCGTTCGGCCTCCCACTGGGCGCGCAGGGCGTCGGCCTCGGCCCGGGCGTCGGCCAGTTCCTTGCGCAGCTCGGAGAGGCGGGTCCGGCTGGCGGGGTCGTCTTCCTTGGCGAGGGCCGCGTCCTCGATTTCCAGGCGGCGTACCCGCCGGGTGAGCTGGTCGAGTTCGGCGGGCATCGAGTCGATCTCGGTGCGCAGCATGGCGCACGCCTCGTCGACGAGGTCGATGGCCTTGTCGGGGAGGAACCGGTCGGAGATGTAGCGGTGGGAGAGGGTGACAGCGGCGACCAGGGCTCCGTCCTGGATCTTCACGCCGTGGAAGACCTCCAGGCGTTCCCGGAGGCCGCGGAGGATGGAGACGGCGTCTTCCTCGCTCGGCTCGTCGATCATGACGGGCTGGAAGCGGCGCTCCAGTGCCGCGTCCTTCTCGACGTGTTTGCGGTACTCGTCCAGCGTGGTGGCGCCGATCATGTGCAGCTCGCCGCGCGCGAGCAGTGGCTTGAGCATGTTCCCGGCGTCCATGGCGCCCTCGGCGGCGCCCGCGCCCACGACGGTGTGCATCTCGTCGACGAACAGCAGGATGCGTCCCTCGGCCGCGGTGACCTCGTGGAGGACTGCCTTGAGCCGTTCCTCGAACTCGCCGCGGTACTTCGCGCCCGCGACCAGGGAGCCCAGGTCGAGGGCGAAGACGGACTTGTCGCGGAGCCCCTCGGGCACGTCCCCGTGCGCGATGCGCTGTGCGAGCCCCTCTGCGATGGCGGTCTTGCCGACGCCGGGGTCGCCGATCAGGACGGGGTTGTTCTTGGTCTTGCGGGAGAGGATCTGCACGACGCGGCGGATCTCGGTGTCCCGCCCGATGACGGGGTCGAGCTTGCCGGTACGCGCCTCGGCGACCAGGTCGCGACCGTACTTCTCCAGCGCCTCGTAAGTGACCTCGGGCATGGCGGAGGTCACCCGCTGGTTGCCGCGTACGGAGGTGAGGGCGTCGAGGAACTTCTCGCGGTTCAGGCCCTGTTCGTGCAGGATCCGCCCGGCCGCGCCGCCGGAGCCCTCCTCCAGGAGTGCCAGCAGCAGGTGCTCGACGGAGACGTACTCGTCCTTGAGCCGCTTGGCGTCCTGCTCGGCAGCGTCGAGGAGGCGGGCCAGCCGCTGGGAGACGTAGACCTGGCCGGGCCCGGCACCCGGTCCCGACACGCTCGGGCGGCGTTCGAGCAAGGCCTCCACCGCGGTGCGGGCCTGGTCGGGACCGACGCCGGCGGCTGTCAGCAGGCGGGGGATCAGGCCCTCGCCCTGGTCGAGCAGGGCCAGCAAGAGGTGTTCACCGTCGACCTCGACGTGGCCGAAGCGCAGTGCTTTGGTCTGGGCGTCCTGCAGTGCCTCCTGTGACTTCTGCGTGAGGTGGTTCATGTCCACGGCGGTTCACCTCCTGCCGAAGCCGCTGCCGCGCCGGGAAAGCGCGGCCTCGAGCTCTTCGACACGGTCCAGCAGGTCGAGTACGACTCCGAGGGCGGCGTAGTTCAGGCCCAGGCCCGCACGCAGCCGGTGGATGCGGGCCACTCGCGTCAGCTGCGCCGTGCCGAACCACAGCCGGCCGTCAGGGTCGGTGTCGGGATCGAGGAGACCCAGCGTGACGTAGCGGCGTACCAGCTCCGGGTGCAGGCCGGTGGCAGCGGCGAACGCCTCGATCGTGACGCCGGCACGGTAGGTGGCGACCACGCGGGCGAGTGGGTATCGGCTCGGATCCTGCGCCACGTGTGCTCATCCCCTTCCACTGCGGTTGCGGGGGTCGAACCCGGACTCCTTGGCGAGACGCTGGAACAGGTCCCGTTCCGTCGGCGTCGGCTCGGCCGGAACGACGATCTTCACCTCGGCGTAGAGATCGCCTGGCAGCCCGCGCCGGTTGGGCATGCCACGTCCGCGCAGCCGAAGTTTGCGCCCGCTGGACGAGCCCGGCGGCAGGTCGACTCTGGCGGTGCCGCCCGGGGTGTCCACGGGGACGGACGCGCCGAGCGCGGCCTCCCACGGTGTGACCGGCAGGTCAACGGTGATGTCGCGCCCCTCTACGCGGTAGCGGGGGTGCGGTGCCAGCCGCACGATCAGGTAGAGGTCGCCGGCCGGACCGCCACTACTGCCCGTTCCGCCCTGTCCGGCGAGGCGGATGCGCTGCCCGTCGGTGACGCCGGGAGGGATGTTCACCTCGTAACCGCGCGGACCGGCCGACGTGTCGAGCGTGATGCGCCGGCGGCCTCCGGTGTAGGCGTCCTCGACGTTCAGGGTGATCTCGGCCTCCTGGTCGGCGCCCGGCATGCGGCCGAAACCGCCCTGGCCACCGCCGCCGCGGCCGCCGAAGAGGCCGCCGAACAGGTCCCCGAAGCCCACACCGCCGGCACCGCCGAAGCCTCCGAGGTCTCCGAAACCGCCTCCGCCGAAGCCCGGGCCACCGCCGGTGTTCACGTACACCCGTCGGCCGCCACCCGCGCCGAAGGGCCCGCCGGCCCCTGCCGCCGCCTCCTCGCGGGCCTGCCGCCAGGCCGGTCCGAACCGGTCGTAGCGGGCGCGGCTGTCCGGGTCGGAGAGGACCTCGTAGGCCTCACTGATCTCCTTGAACCGCTCCTCGGCTCCAGGATCCTTGTTGAGGTCGGGGTGCCAGCGCCGGGCGAGGTTGCGGTAGGCGCGCTGGATCTCCTCGGCGCTCGCGTCACGGGCCACACCGAGTACCTCGTAGTAGTCACGGTTCGAGTTCGCCATCGACTACTCCACCGATCCCTGTCGTCGTCACTGCTCGCAGCTCACTCCTGCGCTTTGGCCGCCACCGACACCACCGCCGGGCGCAGCAGGCCACGGTCGCTGCCGTAGCCGGCGCGCAGCACCTGAACGACGCTGCCCGGCGCGGCACCCGCCTCCTGCCGGACTTGCGCCGCCTCGTGGACGGCGGGGTCGAAGGGCTCGCCGACCTCGGCGATCCGCCGGTAGCCGAGCTGCGCCAGTAGCGCGTGCGCCTGCTGACACACCGCCTCCACCCCCGGGATGACCGCCTTCGGATCGGCAGCGGCGTGCTGCAGTGCCAGCTCCAAGTGGTCCACGACCGGCAGCCACGCGGCGGTCACCCGGTCCTGCTCGGCACGGCGTACGTCGTCCATCTGCCGCTCGTAGCGTTTGCGGAGGTTCTCCGTCTCCGCCACCGCCCGCTGCCAGCGGTCTCGCAAATCCTCCACGTCCAGTTCGGGGAGCACGGGCGCCCCACGCCCGCCGGCCGGGCCGTCCGTGCCGGCCTCGCGGTCGCTGCCAGCGGCCACTTTGCCCTCCGAGGCTTCGGCGTTCTCGGCGGCGGATGCGGCCGCTCCGGCCGCCGCTGCCTCCACGGCGCCTCGGTCGGCCGCTTCGTCCTCCGCCCAGCCTTCCGCAGGGCGCGTGCGCTCTGGCCTTTCGTGGCTCATGATCACCTCACCCGTCCACTCGTCTCCGGCCACGTCGTCTGTTTCCGGGAGCGCCGCGTGTCAGTCGGGCCGGAACTCCGCATCGATCACGTCGTCCCCGCCACCTGCGCCCGCCGGTCCGCCGCCCGGTCCACCCTGGGGCCCAGGCCCAGCCGTACCTCCGCCGGCGCCACCGGCACCGCCGGGGCCGCCAGTGCCTACGGCTGCCAGCCCGTGCAGGACCTGCTGGAGATCTCCGGTCAGGGACCGCACCCGGTCCAGCGGAGCCTCTTCCTTGACGGCCTGCCGCGCATCGGCGACCAGCGTCTCGGCCCGCGCCTTCTCGTGTACGGGGATGGCGTCTCCCAGCTCCACGAGCCGCCGTTCCACCTGGTAGGCGACGCTGTCGAGCTCGTTGCGGGCCTCGACCAGCTCGCGGATACGGGTGTCCTCGGCCCGGTTGCGCTCCGCGTCCTGCACCATCCGCTGGACCTCGGACTCGTCCAGGGTGCCGCTGCCGGACACGGTGATGCTCTGTTCGGCGCCGGTGTCCTTGTCCTTGGCGGACACGTTCAGGATGCCGTTGGCGTCGATGTCGAACGTGACCTCGATCTGCGGCACACCCCTGGGCGCGGGACGGATGTTGTCCAGGCGCACCCGGCCCAGCACCCGGTTGTCCGCGGCCCGCTCGCGCTCGCCCTGCAGCACGACCACGTCCACGGCCGGCTGGTTGTCGTCGGCGGTGGTGAACACCTCGCTGCGCCGGGTCGGAATGGTCGTGTTGCGTTCGATCAGCTTGGTCATCAGCCCGCCGAGCGTCTCCACACCCAGCGACAGCGGCGTCACGTCGAGCAGCAGGACGTCCTTGACCTCTCCCTGGAGCACCGCCGCCTGGACGGCCGCGCCGAGGGCGACCACCTCGTCCGGGTTGACCGACATGTTCGGGTCCTTGCCGCCGGTCAGTCGGCGCACCAGCGTCTGCACCGCCGGGATGCGGGTCGATCCGCCGACGAGGATGACCTCGTCCAGGTCGTCGGCGGTGACCTTGCCGTCGGCCATCGCCTGCTTCACCGGACCCATGCACCGCTCGACCAGGTCTGCGGTGATCTGCTCGAAGACCGCCCGCGTCACAGTGGTCGTCAGGTGCTTGGGGCCCGACGCGTCCGCCGTGACGAACGGCAGATTGATCTGCGTCTGCGCGGCGCTGGAGAGCTCCACCTTGGCCTTCTCCGCCGCCTCGTAGAGGCGCTGCAGGGCCTGCGGGTCGCGTCTCAGGTCGATTCCGTTCAGGCGCTGGAAGTCCTCGGCCAGGTGGTCCACCAGGCGACGGTCGAAGTCGTCGCCGCCGAGGTGGGTGTCGCCCGCGGTGGAGCGGACCTCCACGACTCCGTCACCGACGTCGAGGATGCTGACGTCGAAGGTTCCGCCGCCGAGGTCGAAGACGAGCACGGTCTCGTGCTTCTTCTTGTCCAGCCCGTATGCGAGTGCGGCCGCGGTCGGCTCGTTGACGATCCGCAGCACTTCCAGACCGGCGATGCGGCCGGCGTCCTTGGTGGCCTGGCGCTGGGCGTCGTTGAAGTACGCCGGAACCGTGATCACTGCCTGGGTGATCTTCTCCCCGAGCTGCTTGGCGGCATCATCGACGAGCTTGCGAAGCACCGCGGCGGAGATCTCCTCGGGGGCGTACGACTTCCCCCGTACCGAGAACCGCGCGGCGTCGTCCGGGCCCGCGACCACCTCGTAGGAGACCTGCTCGGCCTCCGTGGTGATCTCGTTGAAGCGCCGACCGACGAACCGCTTCGCCGAATAGACAGTGCCACCGGGGTTCAGCACGGCCTGACGCCGGGCCATCTGCCCGACGAGACGCTCGCCGGTGTCGCTGAACGCCACAACCGACGGTGTAGTGCGCCCGCCCTCGGCGTTGGTGATCACCCTGGGCTGGCCGCTCTCGTAGACGGCGATCACCGAGTTCGTCGTACCCAGATCGATACCCACAGCCTTGGCCATGGCCATCCCTCCACGCTGAAGTGCCTTATTCCCTTAACCGCGGCATGGGTCTGCAGCGCGGCGCAATCGGCGCCTGCCCTCACGCGCGGAAGCCAACCGCTCGCCCGAGGGACTCCCTTCAGTCCTCGGTACACACATCTACCGGGATAAGACTTGAGCGTGGTCTTGTCAAGAATCTACCCATGGGCAGCATAAAGACCGTTGGAACAAATCCGATCGAAAGATATGGAAAGACATCACTGAGCTACATCTCCGGCCGAGCCATCCACCGCGCCTCCGAGAGCTAGCGCGGCGAAGGCAAGACCGACGCCAAGGACGCCGCGGTCATCGCCGACCAGGTCCGCACCCGCCGTGACCTGCACCCCTTACGCGTCGGCGACGAAACCGTCATCGACCTCAAGCTCCTCACCGGCCGCCGAATGGAGCTCGTCGCAGACCGCACCCGAACCGTCAACCGACTCCGGGCCCAGTTGTCCGGGATCTCCCGCGGCCATCCGCCGGCTCGGCGCCAAACGCCTTGAGACCTGGCTCCGAAACCGCAAGGTTGTCCGCGCTGATCAGCTCGCCGAGACCGCGGTCCAGGCCGCCGGGCGCCAGCACACCAGCCTGCCCTGGGGAGAGGCTGACCGCGCAGATGGTGCACACCCTGGCGAACCAGGTGATTACCCTCAACCAGCAGGTCGCCGAGCTCGACAAGCTCATCGAGGCCCCGTTTCGCGACCACCGGCACTTCGAGGTGATCACCAGCTTGCCCGGCCTGGGTGTCATCCTCGGCGCCGAGTTTCTGGCCGCCACTGGCGGCGACATGACCGCCTTCGGCCCCCGCCCGCCTCGCCGGCTTCGGCGGCGTCGCCCCGGTCCCGCGTGACTCCGGCAAGATCAGCGGCAACCTCCTGCGCCCACAGCGATACAGCCGACGGCTCCAACGCGTCTTCTACACCTCCGCGCTGTTCAGCATCCGAAGGTGCGAGGCATCCCGCCGGTTCTACGACCGCAAACGAGCCGAGGACAAACGCCACACCCAGGCCGTCCTCGCCCTCGCCCGCCGCCGCGTCAACGTCCTCTGGGCCCTCCTGCGCGATGGACGAGCCTACGAGCTCACGCCGCCCGCAGCCCTCGGGGCTTGACAGACGGCATTAGGAATCGATGGTGATCAAATGTGCGGCGCCGATGTGGCGCAGGACCTCACGCGCCTGCTTGCGGGCACCCCGGACGCGCACGACGACGTCCGGCGACGACGTCATCAGCAGGGGCCTGACGAGGGCATACGCGCAGATTGCATCCAGCCGTTCCGCCTCGCTGAGGTCGACCACCCACTCGCTCACATCCTGCAGAGCCGGGTCGAGCATCACCTCCTCGATCTCGCTGGCCGCCGTACCGGTCACCTCTCCGCCGAGTGCGAGTGGAACACCTCTCCCGTCGACGGCTACGACACGGACGTGCTGCTTCTCAGACCCCTCCGGGCCTCGCACATGAGCAGCCATGCGATCTCCCTATCGGGACGACTCGACCGGCTCCGGGCAACCCGCTCTCCCGTCGCAGCGCCCCTCGCCGAGCCGGCAGCCGACCCATCGGCAGGTCGGGCGGCCTCGGCTTCAGGCCTTTGCGCCCGACGCGAACGGGAAGAAGCTGATCAGGGTCGCGGTGCCCCCTTGGTCCAGCACCTGGACGGCCGCCTCAGGGATGTCCGCCGTCGCGACGTCGATCTCCTTCGGGTGCTGCACCATGTGCCGTAGCACCACGGGATGTTGCGACGACTGCCCACCGACGGCGACGATCACCACGTCGTCCTTCGGGTCGTAGCTGAGGTACGAAAAGGGGAGTCGCTCCGCTTCGTACTGGTGGCCGATCTCCGGGTCCAGCACTTCAATGCTGACGAGTTCCCCGGCATGGGCTTCGGTGAGCTCGTCGAGCGTCGTCGTCCAGCGGCTGCGGTCGAGCAAGGGCGTCTCGGCCATGGCGTCGATCCTCCTTGCACCGAGACTGCCGCCCCCAGTGGGGGACGGAGGGACTGCCATGAAGTACGACGGCTTTGTGGCCCGCGTCCGCGAGCGCGGCGAATACACCGATCAAGAGGAGGACCGCACAGGTCACTGCGGCAGTCCTCGAGGTCCTGGCCAGCCGCATCACCCCTGGCGAGGCCAAGGACCTCGCCTCACAGCTGCCCCACCCCCTGCAGGAGCCACTCACCAGAGAAGGCGACCGGCGGGCCGAGAACTTCGGGATCGAAGAGTTAGACCGCCGCGTCGCCGAACGTACCGGCGCCCGACCCCGTACCGCCTTGTGGGACGCCAGCGCGGTCCTGAGCACCGTGGCGGACGCCGTCTCCGGGGGAGAACTGAATCAGATCATCAGCCAGCTTCCCTCCAGCTATGCCGTCCTCTTCGGCAAGCCCGACCTGTCCGACTGACCCCTCCCGTTGATGAGGGCGGCGGGCACGGCGGTGGATCAGTCGGCGGCTACATCCCGTACGGCCGACCCCTGAGCGAGGCGCACGAGACGATCGCCTTTGACCTGCCGGGCTTCGGAGAGTCACCCGACCTGCACCCTTCGCTGTCACGCGATCTGACGACGACCGTGGCATGGATGGAGTCGGTGTTCGCAAACCTCGGGATCGAGCGACCCACGTGGTGGGCCACTCCCTGGGAGGCTTGATCGCGCTACGGCTGGGCCAGGACGGGCCCGCGCGCACGGTGACCGCCCTGGCGCCGGCCGGGTTCTGGACGGAGGCGGAGCGGCGGTACGCGTATACCGTGCTGATCATGGCCCGGGAGGGTGCGCGACTGCTCCCTGAGGCTGCCAAGGCGCCCGTTCCACCGGCCAAGCGCCTGAGCTCGCCCGGCACCCCCAACGGCCGGTTCATCTCCCAGGGGACCGAGGGGCTGATCGCGGAACTGTGCACGCTTCGGCAGGCCGCTGCCTTCAAGGAGACACTGCGCGCCGGACGGGCACCGCACCTGTTCACCGGGGACATCCCCGGTGTGCCGGTGACGATCGGATGGGGCAGCCGCGACCGGCTACTGCCGCGCTGGCAAGCCCAGCGGGTCAAGGCCACCATTCCCGGTGCCCGACTGGTAACGCTACCGGGGTGCGGCCACGTCCCGATGGCAGACGCTCCCGAACTCGTCGCCCGGATGCTCCTGGAGGCAACGAATCCGACCCCGCTGACGGCTCCTTCCGCAGCTCCTGGCGTGGCACGAGGACTTTGGATAATCGAGAGAGAGAAGCACTGCAGCGGTTCGCTGTCGAACCAGCAGCCTGAGGAGAGGTGACTGGCCATGACAGTTCCTGTTCACCGTGAGAGCTGCACTCGGCGGGATCTTCTCCGGGAGTTCCAGGACCTCACTGACCGCATGGGCAGGCTGTGGCAGGCGGCCGTTCCCGGAGGCGGTGGGCTGGTGCCCGAGCTTCCCGATGAGCCTGCCCGCCGACGCTGACGTCGAGCACATCAGTGCGCCTCCGCCCAAGAACGAGCTGCCCAGAATCTGCCAGCGGCCCACGATCACCGTCCGGCCCGGCGACCTCGGCATGATCGACAAGTTCCGTCAGGACCGGTACTACCTCCACCCCTCCTGGCAGGACGTCTACCGGCTCCAACGGGCCAACATCGAAGGGCTCAACGGCCGCGCCGAGACCCACGGGATCAACATCTCGGACCCGTCCAAGCGGCTCGCGCATGGACGCGTCGCCCAGGCGATCCTCCTCGCCTTGATGATCTGCTCCGTGAATCTGGCAATCCTTCACAGCTGGCACCAGACCACCGGCACACTGAGCGTACTCACCGGCGTCGGCACCGACTCACTGCCTACTACCACGAGAACCGCAGCCCCATTCCGGCCGGCCTCCGCCGCCAAGAACACGGATGATCCAAACGAACACCTGAGAACCGGCATCACGAGCCGCGAGCGGTCATGCCTCCAGACGGCCGGAAGCGTCGCATCCACGCGAACCACCCCCAGGAATCCCCTTCACCCCGTCCCTGGCCAGCCGAGCAACCGGGATGGGCAATCGGACACCGTCTCGAACACAGCCCACAAACGCCGAGATCCCGCCCAGCCTCTCGGCTGAACGGGATCTCGTGACGATTCTTGAGAGCTACTCAAGAACTGTCGCGGTGTGGCAGCGGTGGTGGTTGTAGGTGTGGAGGAAGTGTGCCAGGGCGGCGGTCCGCTCGTCGTTGGAGGTGTAGGGCCGCAGGTAGGCCCGTTCGTCCAGCAGGGTGCGGTTGAAACGCTCGACCTTGCCGTTCGTCTGCGGCCGGTAGGCGCGGGTGCGCATGCCGGCCGCGCCGAGGTCGGCGAGGGCCCCAGTGAGCCGGCCGTACGAGCGCCACCGCGCGGGTTGCGGGGCTTGCCCATAGCCGGCCAGGCATGCAAGAGGCGGGGGGCCAACCCGGCGCCCCCCACCAAGCTGTGCGGCTGGTTGAGATGGAAGCGGGGGCAGTGGTCGCCCGCCCAGCCGCTGCCGGCAGGCCCCGGGGCGGTGGTGGTCAGTAAAAGCCG
>NZ_JBEZVK010000039.1:0-47379 GCF_040636955.1 Streptomyces sp. NPDC032472 | reverse complement strand
GGCGCGGGCCCCGGTGCCCCGCCCGTCCGCGCCCCCCCGGGGGGGTGGGGGGTTTCCCCCATCGCGCCCCTGCAATCCCTGCGGGGGGCCACCACCGGGCCCCCCGCCTCCATGCTGTGCGGCTGGTTCAGAGGATCGCGTGCTCTGTCGTCTCCGGCACTGCGGCTGCCGTCAGGCCAGGGGCCTGTGGTGCTCAGTACTCGCCGTGCTGGTCCTTGTGGTGCTCAGCCTTGTAGTGGTCGTCCTTGTCAAGCACGCCGTCGTTGATGCAGGTGTTGCCGAAGGCCGGGTTGAGGACGCCGACGGCGGTGATGGTGTTGCCGCAGATGTTGATCGGGATGTGGATGGGCAACTGGACGAGGTTGCCGGACAGGACGCCGGGGGAGCCAATGGCAGCGCCCTCGGCCGTGGCGTCCGCGGCGGCCAGGCCGGCGCCGCCGGCGAGGATGGCAGCGGCTGAGGCGGTAACCGCTACGGCCTTTGCAATACGCGACATCAAGATCTCCTAGTGAATGTGGACTCGCCGCTGGGAGTACGGCACGTGCGACCCTTCAAACCGCACGGGCCGGCAACCGGTTACGGCCGTTGGGCCGGATCGGTGACCCAGGCCACCTCTCCGGCCCTGTCGGCAAGGCGGGTCGCGGTTCGGCGGGGGCTGTGGTGCGGGCTCAAGGGCCCACTCGCTCACGCCCGCCTCGCCGAGGATCACTGTGCTAGACGACCATGATCGTCTCACCGATAACCGCTGTACCGATGTTCCCCGAGGCCGGCAACGTGGCGGTGCTGCGGTGTGTCACGGGCAGGCACTCGGCGAGCGTTCGACGACGTCGCGCCAGGCTCGCTGCGCGTGCTGGGGTTGGTAGCCGGCACCGGGGACCAGGAGGTGGTCGACCGGCGGGTGGTGGAGGGCGTGCATGGCTCCGCCATAGACCGCGAGGCGCCAGTCGACGCCCGCGGCCTGCAACTCAGCGGTGAAGGCGTTTGGTTGCGCGGGCGGCATGATCGGGTCATCCGATCCGGCCCCGGCCCACACCGGGCAGCGGATGCGCGCTGCCTCGCCCGATCGGCCCGTGGTAGTTGCGTTGACTGTCCCGATCGCCCGCAGGTTGACGCCGCCTCGCCCGAGTTCCAGCGCGATGGCGCCCCCGGTGCCGTAGCCGATGGCGGCGATCCGGTCGGGGTCGGTCCGGGGCTCGCTGCGCAACTCGTCGAGTGCCGCGTGGCCGATGCGCCGCATCCGGTCGGGATCAGCGAGCAGTGGCATGCAACGGGCCAGCATCTCCTCGGGTCACCCAAATAGCGCCCGCCGTGAAGATCGAAGGCCGGCGCTACATATCCCAAGCTCGGCGAGAGCATCGGTCCGGCGGCGCTCGACGTCGCTGAGCCCCATGCCCTCTGGTCCAAGCAGCGCTGCGGGCCGGCGGTCGACACCGGCCGGGAGCGCGAGCGCCCGATCGACCCGGAAGAACGTAGGGCCCTCAGCGCAGGCGTCACCGGCCTACGGGCGGTAGATAGGCCATCTCCGCCAGGAACGCCACGATCAGGGCCCACACGCCGATACCGAGCAGCCACCTCCGTCCAGTGGCCGCCCCCGCAACGATCACGACGGTTGCTCAGAGCGGGAGAGCGACGATGGTGATGCGCATTCGGTGATCCGCAGCAGAGGTCATGGCACGCCTTGCGGTATCCCTGCCAGGGCATCCTCGGCAGTGGCTGCGGACGGCTGCGGCGGTCAACCGCCGACGTGGATGCCGGGGCGGCGCTCGGGGTCGGGTTCGTGACTGCGGATGATCTCGCGGGTGACCGGAGCGGTGTCGCCTCGGCCGAGAAGGAAGTAGCGGACCATGTGCACCAGCGGGCTGCCCTCGGCCCAGGCGAAGTAGCAGTGCGGCTGCACCCCGGTTGCGTCGCGCAGGGCCAGCAGGACCGCGGCGATGGCGTTCGGCGCGGCCGGCGCGGCCGCGCGCAGGATCCGGTGGCCGTCGACCTCGGCTCCGTGGACGGTGAGGGTGTCGCTGAAGTCCGAGGGGTCGACCACGTCGATCTCGAGGAAGAGGACGTCGGCGCGGCCGGGCACGGGATTGACGCCGCGCTGTTCCCGTTCCTTCTCGCTGTACTCGGCAACGTCGCCTGCCTGGCGGCGGTTGGCGATGATGTTGATGGCGTTGTCGTGGGCGAGGGTGTCGTCGATGAACCGGCGGGCGTCGGCGTCGAAGACGATGCGGTCGGCGCGCAGCTCGGTGGTGCGTGAGACGCGGGAGATCAGCGACACGATGATGATGCCGGCGATGAAGAAGGCGGAGATGACGATGCCGTCGGGCTTGTCGATGATGTTCGCGACCAGGGCGTAGAGCAGGACGGCCGTCAGGAGGGCGAAGCCGATGGTGGTGGCGCGCCGGCGGTGGCGTGCGACGGAGACGGTGACGGCGAAGGCGCCGGAGACCATCATGGCGAGGATGCCGGTGGCGTAGGCGCCGGCCTGCTCGTCGACGTCGGCGTTGAAGGCGATCGTGATGAGGATGCACAGGGCGGTGTAGACGAGCACGACGGGGCGTACGGCGCGTCCCCACTCGGGGGCCATGCCGTAGTCGGGCAGGTAGCGGGGGACGATGTTGACCAGCCCGGCCATGGCGGAGGCACCGGCGAACCAAAGGATGAGGATGGTGCTGATGTCGTAGACGGTCCCGAACCCCTCCCCGACCTGCTCGTGCGCCAGATATGCCAGCGCGCGGCCGTTGGCCGCCCCGCCCGCTTCGAACTCCTCGTGCGGGATGAGGACGGTGGTGACGAAGCTTGCGGCGAGCAGGTAGACGCTCATGATGAGAGCGGCGGTGGTCAGCAGCTTGCGGGTGTTGCGGATCCGGGAGCGCAGCCGCTGCTCCTCGTCGGCTCCCTTGGCGGCGACGAGCGGCATCATGCTCACGCCGGTCTCGAAACCCGACAGGCCCAGCACCAGCAGGGGGAAGGCCAGGAGGGCCGGAGCGAGGAGGTCGCCGAAGCCGCCTCCGCTCCCGACCAGGGCGTCGGTCCACGCCGACCAGGCGCCGGGGGTGGTGAACACCTGGACGAGGCCCACTGCGATGACCACCGCGTTCAGTGCGAGGAAGATGGCGACCAGGGGGATGGCCACGCTGACCGCTTCGCTGAACCCCAGCAGGAACACGCCGCCCAGGACCAGCAACAGCGCCACGGTGAGGGCGACCTCGTGGCCGTGCAGCACTGCGGGGAAGAAGGGGTTCTCCACCACGTGGACTGAGGCGTCCGCGGTGGACAGGGTGATCGTGATGATCCACGAGGTGGCGACGAAGCCGAGCAGGACCAGCACGAACAGCTTGCCCCACCAGAACGGCAGCAGGTCTTCCAGCATCGCCACCGACCCGGCACCGTGCGGGCTCTCCTTCGCCACCCTTCGGTACATCGGCAGCATCCCCAACAGGGTCAGCGCCACGATCAGCAGCGTCGCCAGCGGCGAGACCGCCCCGGCGGCCAGGGCGGCGATCGCGGGCACGTAGGCCAGGCTGGAGAAATAGTCCACCCCGGTCAGGCACATCACCTTCCACCAGGCATGCGGCTCGGCATGGGCCTCACCGGCGGCCGGCCCCACCGGCTGCACCTGGTGGCGCAGCATCCACTGCGCCACCTTCCCGGCGGGCTGCGTCCGAAGTGCCGGACTGTCCACCACCTCCGGCATCACCGGCTCGTTCGCATTCCTCATAGCCCCCATCAACCCTTCCCGGCCTGCCCGGCATACTGCACGACGGCCACTGTCTCAGGCCCCGCAACGATCATCGATTATGCGCCTGCCGCAAACCAGTCCCTGCTCACCGACCGCGAGTTCACCCGCATCATCGAGACCCGTGGCCGGGAATTCGAGTGGCTCAAGGCCGAGGCCGCACGCAAAGCGGCCGCCGAGCAGGGCAGCGGTTTCTGGGGGCTCTTCGGTGACATCCTCGGCATCGTCTCTGCCGTCGCCGGAGTCCTGGCCCTCATCCCCGTCCTCACCCCGATCGCGGGGCCGATCGCCGTTGTGACCGCCGTCGCCTCGCTCGGCTCCCACACGGTGGACGCGTCCATCAAGGGTGACTGGGACGCCATGACGTTCGTCGGCCTCGGCGCTGGCGCTCTGGCCGCCCTGCCCGGCATCCGCGCGGTCGCCAAGAGCCTCAAAGCAGGACGCGCCGCCATGAAGACCATCGGCACCGCCACCGGCGCGGTCTCCAAGGCCAGCGTCGTCTCCAAGACCGCCGGCCGCACTTTCCTCGCCACCACGGGCGGCAGCGCCGCCTCCGACGCCTCGGCTGTCTTCAACTACATCGGCACCAAGGGCGCCAAGGTCGTCGGCACGTCCACCAGCAGCGGAAAGATCGCTGGGAAGGTCCTCCAGGGCTCCGTCAACCTCTCCACCCAAGTCCCCCTCGTCGTGGAACTGGCAGCCGGCACCGACATGTCCGACCCGAAGACCGCCGCCACCGGAACCGCCCTGACGGCCAACTACGGGCAGTCCATCGGCAGCTGGGGGGCCGTCGGCACCGCAGCGAAGCGGACCGGCACCGTCTCCCTCGCCCTCTTCGCGGGCGTCATCGGCCGCCGCTGACGGCACAACCTGTGGCCTTCGCACCGCGGAGGCCACAGGGACCGCCGGACTGAAGGCGAGGGACCTGGAACTACCACTTGCCAACCGCCGAGCTGAAGCGGCGCATCTCCGGCGTGGAGCACGGCACCTCCTGCCCGTCGATCGCACGCGGGGGCAAGCCTGCCTCGGAGGCGGGCTTGCCCGGCCCTCCGGCATGCTTGCCCGGCCGGGCTTGCGCGGGTCCTGAGCTGTGATTGGCAGGCGAGGTCTCGCGGTGGGTACGCGACGCCGCCGCCGGGGCCGTCCGCGACCGCGAACGGGGCGGCTGCCAGGAGCAGCCCGGCCGCGAGGCCGGCCGCGTCGAGGCGGGGCCGGCTTCCCGATCCCCGCGGTGCCGGCCCAGGTCCCCCTGTGGTGGACCGTCCTCGGTACCTCCTCCCACGACTGGAGCCCGGACGAGAAGCTCACCGACCACCGCTCCAAGTCCCACCCGGCCCTGGCCGTCTACAACGGCAAGTTGTACTGCGTCCACCGCGGCGACGGGGACAGCAGTCTGTGGTGGACCGTCTACGACCCCGGCACCGGCTGGAGCCCGGACACCCGCTTCCCCAGCCACTACAGTGCGAACGGCCCCGCCCTGGCGGTCTACGACGGCAAGCTGTACTGCGCGTACAAGGCGGTCGCCCGCACCGGAGTCAGCCGAGACCGGGCACCCCGAGCGCGCTGAACAACTTGTCAACAGGATCACCCAGCCCCGGCTACCAGTCTGAGGAGGGCACGGGGTCCTGAAGCCCCCCGACGGTCGGCGACGAGGCCGGAGCTTCGGCGGCGCCCACTCCTACCGGGCACTCCTCGCAGGGCAGCGGTGCGATCGACGTGGAAGTCCGGCACCGGGCACCGCAACCGCCCGGCCCTGAGGCGGACCGGGCGGTGGGCCGGGACGTGCCCGGCAGGACGGAAAGCCGGGTCCGCGCTGGTGCTCGGCGATGAGCCCGCCGGCACTTGCTACCTGTCCGAGCAGAGGATCTTCCTGCGGTGGCTCGCCGCCGACTTTCGGACACGGAGCTTCTCGCTGCCGCTGCCCAGACCGTACTGAACGACCCGGCGACGCGGTGGGAGGAGTGCGGGGTCTGGGCGACCGATGGCCCTGCTGTGCTCATGGACTCGGCCGAGCAGGCAAGGACCTCGGCGTCCCCTACCCGGACGGCGGAGGGCAACCGGAGGAAGCCCCCGTCGCCGTGCCCCCAGGGATGGTGGGAGGTCCGTGCGTGCCACAAGACCGGTGAGTTCCCCCGGGACGGCGTGGTCCAACTCCTGCCGACCGAGCACGGTCCGCCGGGCCGCGCGTAGGGAAGTAGTCCGCCGGGCTCCGGCGGGCGAAGACGGCTGGACGTGGCGGCGTACTCCTCGAAGACGAACGGGTCCTTGTTGGCCGGGGCGTACGCCTGGCAGCCGTGCCGGGGGTACTGACCGGCGGCGGACCTGAGCCAGGCGGCGGTGGAGCCGGTGCGGTCTGCTCTATGCCGTGTCTGCTGGTGCCCTGTTGTACATGCCGGCTCCCCGTCCCTGAGCGGCCCCCGCGGTCGCAGTGGTCCATCGAGTCCGCACCTCCCGGCGGCCGCCGTGTCGGAGGGCCTGGGCGGGAGAGTTCCCGAAAGGGTGGCATTGCCCCAAGGAGGCTGAAGAGAGACACAGGAGTGGGCACCGTGGTCTGGTCTCGGCGGGCAATCAGGGACCTGATGGGGGAACCGTCCGCCGTATGACGGAAAGGAACCGCTGTGCTGTTACGCGAGCGCATCGTCCTCACCATTGCCGGATTGGCTCTGGCCGGCGGTCTCGCCGTCGTCCCGGCCGCGAACGCCGCGCCGTCGGCGCGGTCGACCGGCAGTGCGGCGGTCGCGGCCGCCACATGCTCCGGTTGGAAGGAGATCCACATCACTGGGGGCCGCGCCAAGTACCGGGAGTGCACACGGACGGAGAAGGGCAAGCCACAGGTCAACGGCACGTTCCAACTGTGGGACACCAAGCACGACGGCAGGTCCGTCCAGGCGTACGCAAGGACGGACTACAACCACTGGTACGGCGACAAGGTCACCTGGGAGCACTTCTACGCCTGGGGGGATGACAAGCATCCCAGTGGGTTGATCGCCTCGGGCTGGCGGGAGGGCGACGACTTCGAGCTGGTGATCGAGCTCAAGTAGCGACATCGGCCGGATGTTCCGCAGACCTCGCCAAGACGCGCACGCGCGCCGCCCGACGCGAGCAGGAGGCCCCGTTTGCGTTGCCCGCGGACGATGGTCCCGGTGCAAACGGGACCATCCGACGTCCCAGGTGGCCTTCGTCCCCAGGCTTTGACTGCCAAGGGACAAGGAAGGGCCATGGGAGCGAAGACCGGCGTCGCCTACGCCGCCCGCTTCCCGGGGCTGGACACGTCTGCGACCGCACGGTCATGATCTCCCGTCGCGGCTGCCGCAGCACTACCTTGACGCAGTCGAAGGGCGCAGGGTCGCTCTCCACACGATGCACAGCGTGGCACTGGCTGGCCTTCACCGTCTGGTGCATGAGAACGCGGGCACTGCCCGTCGCGGCGGCAGGCCAAATCCCCGGGATCTGTCTGACCCCCATGCGGGACGTCCCCGAAGTACGGCACGCGTTGCGCCAGCAGCGCGCCCGCACGCTGTTGATCGGCGGTGGCCGCGACCCGCACTGGGCGGGATCGTGCGCACGGGAGGCGGTCACAAGTTCGAGGTAGCGGATCACGGCCTGGAGGTCCCTGGTGACGTTCCCGCCTCCCTGGGGTGCTCGGAGAGGTCTTGGCCCGCATCGTGAAGTGACCAGCCGCTTGCGGATGGTCTGCTGCCCGGAGCGAGGGAGAAGACCAGCGGGGTCCGCTTCGCCGACCGTCCTCCATCGTTCCGGTGCCGGGACCCTCGGCTCGGTCACGTGCTGGGGACGGCCCGAGCCGGAGAGCCCTCTCCCTGGCGGCCTCCAGCAGGCCAGGCTGCGGGTCCATGCGCTCACCGTATGCCCGGCGGCCAACTCAGGTGGAATGTGCGACAACTGGCCTGGCCGTCGGCACCGAGCCGTTGTTCACGACAACGGGAGTCACCAGCCATCGCCGGGACCTCGCGCTGATGGTCTGGGTGTCGCCGGAGGCCGGGTCCGGCCACAGGGGAACACCAGCGACGCACGCCGCCGGACGGGACCTCTGGACGACACGGCCACTTCGGGGCACTCCTCCCCGTATTCGACATGGGCGTGTGCTAAGGATAACAAGCAAAGATGTCCGAAATGGGAGGTATATGGCTATGCGCACAACTCTTCTCCGTGTGACGACCGCGCTGGGCGCCGCGACGGTGCTGGCTGTCTGCGGCGCCGGCGCGGCCGGCGCCGACGACACGGGGCCGGGCCATTCCGTGGGCAGCTCAGGCCTCGCGAACTCGGGCCTCGGGAACGCGGGCGCTTTCAACGACGGCGCCGGCAACGCGGGCATCGCCAACTCGGGTCTGGGCAACGCGGGCATCGCCAACTCGGGTCTGGGCAACGCGGGCCTTGGCAACACAGGCATCGGCAGCCACGGCATCGGAAACTCCGGTCTCGGCAGCTCCGGCATCGGCAACTGAGGCGGCTCGCGACCCGCACCACCGAGTCGCACGACGCGCCCGGCTGACGTCGGGCCGGTCCACCCGGGCCGCCCGTTCCATGAGCGGCAGGCCCGGGTGTCTGGCGCGGAGCAGCTGGCCCACGACAACGGCGGACCGCGCGAGAAGAATCCCGACGCCGTACAGGATTTCCGGTGTACCACGCATGCCCCTGGGCCGCACAGCGCTAGCATCGGGTCCCGTTATCGTATGGCTCAACGGTACGCACGGCGCGGGCAAGACGACGACGAGTGCACTCGTGCAGCAGCTGATCCCGGATTCACGGGTGTTCGACGCCGAGAAGGTCGGCGAGACACTCATGGACATCCAGCCAGGACTGCCCAGGACGTGGGTGCACCACCCTGCCCGGCGCGGGCCGACCGCGCATTCCGGGTGCGGTCGGCCGCATGGTGCTCAGCCTTCACAGTGCTCGGCCGGCTTTGTTTTGCCGGCGCGTAGAGCAGATCCTCGCCGTCCACTCTCTCGTGCTCGGTCGGCCGCAGCCCGTCTACGTCGCGAAGCGATTGCCGGCCGTCGCTGTCGAAGAACTGGATCGCCCGGATCGGCGCCCCGCCCGGCGCGATGCCGAAGCGCCGCTGCAGGAAGTCGTCGATGGCGCGGGGTGCGAAAGCGAACGGGTGAACGGCGGGATGACATCGAAGCCCATGAAGACCCGTTCGTACGTGTCGATGCCGGCGCCCGGTGCCTAGAACCACAGGTCGACTCGGGTGACCGCGTCCAGGGAGCGGTTCGCGATGATCACCGTCTCGCCGTACCCGCCGGCCTCCTGGGTCCGGTAGCCGATCCGGCCGGCCTGCAGTCCCGGTCCCGCTCCAGCTGCTTGCACGACGTATCCACGCTCGACATTGCCACCATGCCGCCGAAGAGCAGGCCGATCGCCGCCGTGAGAGCCGACAGGGCCGTCGCCCAGGGAACCAGCTCCCGGCGGAGAGCGTGCCGCCGCGCCCGGGACGGCGCGGCCCCGGCCGGCGAGCGCCGCCGCAGCGCTGGCAGCCGGCGTGCCCTGACGGTGGGCGGGGCGATCGGCGCATGACAGCAGCATCGGGCGGGAGCGGCATGCCAGCCACCAGGCATCAGCCGTGCGGCGGAGGGCCCCGGCCTCCGCCAGGCGGGGCGTTGTCAGGGCAAGGGGGCGTTCCCGTAGGCCCTGCCGGGTTCGGGCCGGCGTGGTGCGAAGAGCTGGGAGACGGTCACGGGCGTGAGGCCGCGCCGCCGCAACCCGTCGATGATGGCCGGCACGGCGGGAACGGTCCCCGGGTAGACGTCGTGGAGGAGGATGATGCCGTTGCGCTGGGCGCCTTGGAGGACACGGCTCGTGATGACCTCGGGGTCGTGGTCGCGGTAGTCCTTCGCCGTTACCGACCACAGGATCTGTGCGAGTCCGAGGGAGCGGCAGACCTCGGCGACCCGCGGGTCGGTCAGTCCCTGGGGCGGGCGCATCAGGGACGGAGCACGGCCGGTGAGCTGCTTGACCTCTTCTTGGAGAGTGACGAGTTCCCTGCGGATCTCGGCTTCCGAGGCCTGCGTCAGACGTCGGTGTGTCCACGTGTGGTTGGCCAGTTCATGCCCCTCGAACGCCTCCCTTCGTACGAGCTCGGGACGGACGCGAGTGTTCTTGCCGAGGAGGAAGAACGTCACGCTGACGCGCTTCGCCCTGAGAATGTCCAGCAGGCGCGCCGTGTCGGGGCCCGGTCCTGCGTCGAACGTCAGGGCGACGCAGCGGGTCTTGCGGCAGTCGACGGGTACCGGCCGCGCAGGAACCGGTGTCGGCGCCGCGCTCCGGCCTGCCGGCGCAACGTCGGAGGAGGCAGGGGCGGGCTTGGCACGGGGGACGGCAGACGGCTGCGCCGAGGCACAGCCGCCGATGGCGAAGGCTGTGGCAAGACCGGTCAACGACCACGCAAGCCTGTGGAGAGCGCGCACCCTGCCACCAATACCAAAGCCACGAACGCATGGCACCCGACACGGCCGGGCTGCACCTGTACGCCGCCGACGTGAACGTGGTGCCGAGGCCTGGCAGGAAGCACGAACGGTCAGCCGATGCCTGAGCGGGCTGGTCGTCCGCCGGACGATCACCGGCAAGGATTGGTAGGCGTTTAGGCAAGACGTCGATTGCGGCTGGTGGCACGGTCCTTGCCGGCATCCGCTTCACCAAGCCGGACAGCTGGGGCGACCCGGACGCGGCGACGGTGCAGGTCACCGACCGCTACGGTGCTGCCCGAGCCGTAAGCTGGGACCGGATCATCCCCGCCTGACCACTCGCTCGGCCTGGATCGACCACGACGGCGAGCTTCCCCTGATCGAGGGCACCCTGATCCGCCTGGAGGTCGACCGCCTGCCCGGCGGCGGTGATCCGCTGCCTCTGTGGCTGCGGTCCTCCAAAACCGGAATGGGCGGCACCGACGTGGACCTGCCCCGGCAGGCGTTCCTGCGCAGGTTCGATCTGGAGCACACGTTCCGGATGATGAAGCAGACCTGGGCTGGACCCGGCCGAAGATCCGGACCCCGGAGTCCGCGGACCGCTGGACTTGGCTGGTCATCACTGCGCATACCCAGCTCCGTCTGGCCCGTCCCCTTGCTCAGGCCCTTCATCGCCCTGGGAGCGACCGGCGGTGCCCGGCCGGCTCACCCCGGCCCGAGTCCGGCGGGGGTTTCACAGCCTCCGCGTTCACTTGCCATGCCCGGCCCGTGCACCGAAACCGAACCAGCCCGGCCCAGGCAGGCGCCTCGGCTCGTAGAACAAGCGGCCCGCCACCCGCTACGACGTGGGCAAAACCGTCGGACGACCCGGAGAGCATCACAGAACGCGGCCGAGCCCGTGGGAGACCCCTGGTCTGTTTCAACCCCGGTGGTCAGGTCGCGGGGGGTAGGTAGGGCGCTGCTGCGACCTGGGCCATAGTCCGAAGTCTCGTGAAGTAGGAGGCGCAGTACTCCTCGTTGATCAGAGGAAGGATCTTGTCGAGGTCGGCGATTAAGCCCCGGAGGTAGGCGATGGCGCTGTCGTCGAGTCCGCCCTTCAGCTCCCTCTGCACGAGGCCGGCGACGTCGGCGTCCAGGAGGACCAGGTCTACGCCGTCGAAGTCCACGCCGCGGAAGCCGTGGGGGAACAGTGCGTGCAGGTGGTCCTCCCACAGCCGGGCGAGGCCGCCGTCGGGCTGTGCTCCGCCCACGTCGGCGGCTGTCGCCTCTGTCGTGGACGGTGGGCGAAGGAGCAGGGAGACGGCATCGAAGACGGCACGCACCGTTGCGACGGCCCGGAGCGGGTGGATGGCGGCGCTCGACTCGGAGCCCTGGATGAGCTTGTCGCGCAGCTGTCGGCTGCGGTCGAGTTCGGCGGCGAATCCGGCCGTGAAGAGCCCTGCGTCACTGGCCCGCTCGATGAGGACGTGGATCGGTTCCTTCGCGGCCAGACGCTCGGCGAGAACGTGCTCCAGGGCGAACAGGGAATGCGTGACGGCGACGGTGGCGAACTCGCACCGGTAGTAGGAGTGCCGGATAAGCTCGCGGGAGGTTCCATCGCGCTCATGACGTACATCGACGCGTCGCCGGGCCTTAAAGAACAAGTTCAGTGCCTGTTTCTGATCTGGCTTGCCGGGGCCCCCTTGCGGGCGGTGTGAGCTGCGGTGGTGGGCACGACGTTGGAGTCGTTCACAGAACTGGACGCGGCACTGGCTTCCGGGCCGTCGGAGGGCGCTCAGCACCCCTTGACGCGCTCCGGCTGCCCGGCGCTGCTGGGGTACGTCATGGTCAGGCTCCTCACGCTGGTGGCGCGGGGCTCCGGACAGAATCCCGCATTCACCTGCTACAGGTGCCGGGGACGTTGAAGGTGTGACACCCGTTATCGAGACGCGGTCATTCGCCGGGTGCGGCGCAGAGCTCGGAGACGATCGTGAACGAGGTCGTCACCATCGGCACGGCCATGGCCGGCGTCGGCACTCTGAGCAGTTCCTACAGGCGGTCCGCGACGACGCGCCCATCCGTACGCTGCTGGCCGGTCTGACCGCCGTCACGGAGCCGGCGCCCTGTTGGGTCTAGGACAGCGATGTGGCAGTCAGCAGCTCCTGGGCGGCGCGGGCGATGAAGTGGCGGGTGTTCTCCGGGTTCAGTGCCTTGGCCTGGAGGTGGTCGTACATGACGCTGTAGTGCTGTACGTCGGATCGTTTCTCCAGATAGAGATCGCTGGTGAACCGCTCCAGATAGACCGTCCCCGCCGCGCTGTCCGGGAAGCGGAGGATGGAGAACTGCCCGGAGACGCCCGGGTGGGCTCCCGCCTCGTGCGGGAGGACCTGCACGGTGATGTGCGGCTGCATGCCCAGCCGGTTGAGGTACTCGAGCTGTTCGCGCATGATCGTGGGACTGCCGACCATACGGCGCAGTGCGGACTCGTCCAGCACGGCCCATAAACGGAACGGCCGGGCCGGGTGGTGGGCCCGGGCCTGGCGGCGCAGCCGGACCTCATGGCGCACGGCGATCTGTTCCGCGGTGGCCAGAGGGATCGTTTCCTCGATAACGGCTCGGGCGTAGGCGGGTGTTTGCAGCAGGCCGGGGATCACCAGGGGCTCGTAGGAGTGGATTGAGGAGGCTGCCGTCTCCAGGCCGATGTAGACGCCGTACGGGACTTCGCCGCAGGCAACCCACCAGCCCTGCCGGTCCGCTTCCGTTGCCATCTGCATCAACGAGTCGATGACCTGCGGGTCTGTAACTCCGTAGAGGCCGCACAGCTCCCGCACATCACGAGGCTTGATGGCTCGGCGGCCGTTCTCCAAGTGACTGATCTTGGGCTGGGAGATCAACAGGCGCTCGGCCACCTCCGTACTGGTCAGGCCACTGGCCTGCCGGAGCCGACGCAGCTCCGCGCCCAGCCGACGTCTTCCGACGGTCGCATTTCCATTCCCCGCCACGGCGGTCTACCTCCGGCTCGGGACTTTCTACCAGCCTGGGAATCGGGCCGGGCCGGGCGGACTCACCGTGCGGTGACGATCAACGGGCCCTGCCGGTGAGTGTCACGTCACGTGAAAGCAGGCGCGTGCACAGCCCGAGCAGGATTCACCCAGACGCCATGACCTTTCACCTATCCGCTGGAAGAGTCCGCTTACCTGTTCAGCTCCGCGTGGGGACGTGGCCGGTTGCAGGGCGCGCCAGCTATCGACGCCACCGGCTTCACCGCCACTCGCGCCCACAAGCTCACCCCCGACCAGAAGACGGCCAACCGCGTCCTCGCCGTCGGACGCGCGCCGGTCGAGCACGGCTTCGCCTACCTCAAGAACTGGCGGACCCGGGCGCGCTGCTCAGGGCGTTGTGGGGTGCGTCGTCCGTGCCGTTTCCCCGGCAAATTGTGAGAGCCAAGGAGATTTTGATGTTCCGTGTCATCAAGGCCGTAGCCCTTACCGCCACCGCCGACGCCACCGCCGAAGGCGCCGCAATCGGCTCCCCCGGCGTGCTGTCCGGCAACATCGTCCAGGTCCCCATCCACATCCCCGTCAACGTCTGCGGCAACACCATCAACATCGTCGGCCTCCTCAACCCCGGCTTCGGCAACACCTGCATCAACGCCAGCGGACACGACGGCGGCCACTACAAGGGCCAGCAGCACGGCGAGTACTGACAAACAAAAGGGCCCTGGACCCGGCGCACTTCGCGCCGTCACCCCAGACCGCCGTGTGAACCAGCCGCAGCGCACAGCCCGGTACTCACTGGCCTCCCCCTCATCTTCAAGGGCGGCCGGCTTCCGTACCGGGCTGTGCGCTCCAGTTTCCGCGATGAACGAAACGGCTCCGCTCTCGGGCAGGGGGAGCCGTTTGCCGTATGCAGTGGGAGGCGCGGGTCAGGCGTGGCTGTGGTGGTGACGCTTGTTGCCGGTGAACAGGCGGTAGAGGGCCAGCAGGATGACGGAGCCGACGATGGCGGCGATCCAGGTGGAGAGGTCGAAGAACCCGTCGATGGAGTCGACGCCGAAGATGACCTTGCCGAGCCAGCCGCCGAGCAGGCCACCCGCGATCCCGATGAGCATGGTGATGATGATGCCGCCCGGGTCCTTGCCCGGCATGATCGCCTTGGCGATGAGGCCCGCGAGCAGCCCTATGAGAATCCAAGCCAGAATGCCCATGATGCGTCTCCTACCCCGATGTATGCAGCTTGTGTCAGCGATCGTCTGCACCGAGACAGCGTTTTCAAACGTCCCCTTCTTCGGATCCGCCGCCCGCGATGGCAGAGAACTGAGACAAGCCCTTCGCTTCCGCGCTTTGGGAGCAGCCAGTTCTCCCCACCGGGGCCGGGCCTCGACAGCGGGCGGCGTCTCGCTCGTTCTGCGGTATGGACGACGACCCGGGAGTTGTGGGTCAGCGGACGTAGGGGGCGGGGCCCCAGCGCCGCGCGCTGAGGTCCCACATCGACACCGCCCTCGCCCAGCGCTCGGGGGTCACGGCCCAGCCGCCGCCGTGGGGGCGCGTCGGCGGGACCTGGGCGTGCGAGGGACAGCGCCGGATCGTGGGTTGCGGCCAGATGGCCACCCGGACGATCGGGGCCGGTTCCGCCTGCCCGAGATTCCGGCCCGTACCCTGCCCCTGCACTTCACGGGGCTCCGTACGCTGGCGGTCAGTCGCTCGGAGGGCGCGTACGGACAAATCCGGCCGTGCAGGCCGCGTGACGGCTGTGCGTTCCGGTGGCCCGCACCGGCCGACTGGGACGCGAGGACCGGAGCCGCGTCAGACGATACCCGTCTCCCCCACCACCGTTCGATAGCATGACACCCATGTCGATCGATGCACGCCGATTCCGATCAGGCTGTTCGCCGTGCGCAGCACCTGCTGGAATCCCAGGAGCGGCAGGTCACCGGCGCGGATCAGGCTTTGGCGTCGGAACTGTTGGCGACGTCGGAGTGGCTTGCGGGGGCACCGCAGAGCGTGGAGGCGTTGTCCCTCGAACCAGATCGACGACGCGGTCCTGGCGTTCGCATGCCTGCGTGAACTGCTGCTCACTTCAGAAGGCACAAACCGGTAACCCTTGAACCACCACGGTGGTCCCTCTTTGCGGTGGTCCGTGCGGCAGCTACTGGATGCTCCTGAGGTGCGGGTGTCCCGGGTCGGCGGGGCAGGCGAAGACGTTCAACTTGCCCCAGTTGCCCACCGTGACCCCGGTAGCCGCCCCGCGCCCGCCGACGGCCGGGTCCCGTTCCTCCAGCGGCATCCAGCTGCCGCTGCCGCCGTCCCACTCCGAGCTGTCAATGGTCAGCAGCAGTTCCATCGGGGCCGTACAGGCCGTGCAGTCCATGGCGGCGGCGTCGGTCAGGTTCCAGGACTCGTAGCCCCCGGCGCGCCAGCCGGGCGGCATGGACAGGTCGAACTGGTAGGTCGGCCAGTCCCATTCCTCCGCATCCGCTTCCTCAGCCTCCTCTTCGAGGGCTTCTTCCCTGGCCTCGATCCGGGCGCACAGCTCTTCGGGCAGCAGCCCGGCGAAGGGGTACGTGACCACCTGCTCGGGGTGCAGCACGCACGGCTCGGGTATGTAACCCTCGAAGCCCACGACCTCCGGCACGGGCGGCTGCGCCATCGCCGTGGCGACTTCCCACGACCGGCGCCAGCGCAGGTCCAGGAGCATGCCGGTCCGGTTCTCGCCGTGCGCGTCGAAGGGGCACCAGAACACCTGGAGCAGATCGCAGTCCTCCGGTCCCGCGAGCAGGTCGGGCACGTCCCGGCGGTACAGCTGGGCCAGACCGATCATCGGGAGTGGATCCGTCTCCTCGCTCTCCCCCGCCGCCCGGTGCCTGCGCCTGAGCTCCTCCAAAAGCCGCCGCTCCTCCTCCGTGGGGCCCAAGTCCGGGTCCCGAGCCCACGCGGCGGCCAGGAGCTGCCGCTCCCGGTGGATGTCCGCGAGGCGCCGGCCACGCCCGTGGGGGTGCGGATCGGTGCACACCGGCCACGGCTCGTCCGCCGGCCACAGCATCGGCCCGCCCACGGAGCTCACCGACGCGTCGGGGCTGCCCGGCCGCGGGTGAAGCCGCGTGGTCGTGCCGCGGTGGGCGGCGAGCCCGGGAAAGAGCTCCTCGACGTCGAGCGGGCGCGGTGGCGTGGTCCTCGTCATGATCCCAAACCCCAACGCCGCGGACGGCCTGGCCCTCAGCCGGCCGGTCGCCGGGCCGAGGGGGCCGCCCCCGATGGTCGGGAGGTGTTCCTACCCTTTCCGGACGCCGCAAACAATCGTTCTCGTCGATGGCCTACCCGGCCAGTCGCAGACCTGTCCACCACCGTGACTGCCCAGCCTCTCAATACCGTCAGCGGACCGGGCGTGCTCGTAGAACGACCGTCCTGCCGTTCACGGCGGCCGTGGCCTGGGACTACTACGATCTCTGACGAGGCGTGCAGGTGGAGACTGGCGAGGTAGCTGTCGGGAGTCTTGTCGTATCGGGTGTCTCACCGTCCCAGTTCCGGCCTCCTGGTACGTCACACTCTGGGGCGGGTGCGGCACGTGGAGCCGACGTGAGCCGACCGGTGCACTGATGTCCGGGCGGGGACTCATGGGACATGGCCCGGCACCCGGCTCAGGTTCCGGGGAGGATACGGCGCGTTTCGTAGGCCCACATCGCGATCTCGACCCGGTTGCGGGCGCCGAGTTTGGCCATCAGGCTGGCCAGATGCGTCTTCACCGTGCTGAGGCTGATGTGCAGTGCATCGGCGATCTCGGTGTTGGTCAGCCCGCGAGCGACGGCGAGGAGCACCTGCTCCTCGCGGGCGGTGACGGGTGAGACCGGCTGGGCCACGGGCCGGCCGGCGGGCAGGTCCGCGAATGCCTGGAGCAGACGGACGGTGACGCTGGGCGCGATGAGCGCCTCACCGTCGGATGCCGACCGTACGGCCTGGGCCAGAAGGTCCGGTCCCGTGTCCTTGAGGAGGAATCCGCGGGCGCCGGCCCGCAGCGCGCCGTAGACGTACTCGTCGAGGTCGAACGTGGTGATGACGACCACGGCCAGCGGGTCGGCGACGCCCGGGCCGGCGACCAGCCGGGTGGCCCCGAGCCCGTCGAGTACGGGCATGCGGATGTCGAACAGGCAGACGTCGGGGCGTAGTTCGCAGGCCAGACGTACCGCTTCCCGCCCGTCGGCGGCCTCGCCGACCACCTCGATGCCGGGCTGGGCGTTCAGCATGATCCGCAACCCGGTGCGGATGATCGTCTGGTCGTCAGCGACGAGGACGCGAATGGACACCGCTCTCGCTCCTCGCTCTCGGCAGTTCGGCGTCGACATGCCAGCCCCGGTCGGTCCCCGGGCCGGCTCGTAGTGTGCCGCCGAGTAGGGTCGCGCGCTCGCGCAGTCCGGTAAGTCCGTATCCGTCGCGACCCCGGCCGGTGCGCCGGCCGTTGTCGCGCACGCTCACCCGTACCGTGTGCCGTTCCGCGGCGACCCGGACCACTAGCTCGGTCGCGTCGACCGCATGGCGCAGCGCGTTGGTCACCGACTCCTGCACGATCCGGTAGACGGCCGCGTCCACGGCCGGGGGCAGCGCGTCCAGTTCGCCGTCGAGCCCCAGGTCGACCCTGAGGCGACCACCCGGGGTGCGCACCAGGCGCTCCAGATCCGCGACACCGGCAGGCGGCGCCAGCTCGGCGCCGACCCCGCGGTCGCGCAGCGCGGCGACCATGGCGCGCATTTCCTCCAGCGTGCGCGCCCCTTCCTCCTCGACCCCCTCCAGCGCCTCGACGGCGGCGGACGGGTCGGTGCCCGCGAGCACCCGGCCCGCCTGGGCGATGATCACCATGGCCGACACGTGGTGGGCCACCGTGTCGTGCAGTTCCCGGGCGAGCTGCTCGCGCTCGCGGGAGCGCACCTGATCCAACTGCCGCTCGCGAGCGGTCACGCGGAACCGCACGGCAGCCCCGACCACGCCGGGCAGCAGCAGGAAGACGAAGCCCACTACCTTTTCGACGACCGGGGTCCCGTCCGTGACGACGCACAGCGCGCCAGTCGCGAGGATCACCGCGCCGCCCAGCACGATCTCGCGTCCCGATCCCCACCGGGGCAGCGCGTAGACCAGCACGAGCACGACCGCGCCGGTGTACAGGCCGACAGGCTCGCGCGGTGCGGCGACGAGCGAGGCCACCGGAAGCAGGATCATCGAGCCGAACGCCAGCGTCACCATCGCCAGCGGGCGGGTCCGGCGCCACAGGGGCAGCAGGCACAGCCATACGGCGAACACCACCGCCACCGGCCGCCACACGACGTCCTCGCGCAGGGTGGCCTCCAGCGCCACACCGGCAAGGCCCGCGGCGAGCAGCACCCAGTCCCGCCGCACCCGGGCGGGCGCGTCGGGCGGCCGGGGCTCGGTCCACAGGGTTCGCAGGTCGTCTCGGAGCACGGTTCCCAGCCTAGGGACCGCGCAGTGCCGCGCATCGGCCGAAAGGACGGGGCGTCACTCCGACTTGAGGCCGACGGATCCGCGGCCCTCGAGCCGATGCCGCAGAGCGCCGTGGCGACGAACCTCGGCAGCGGCGGCCGTACAAGGACGGCCGACGAGGTGGTTGGAGGACCCGATGCTCTCGAAAGCCCTGTTGCGCCTGGGCACAAGCGCCGCCCGGCATCCCTGGCGGGTGATCGCGGCATGGCTGCTCGCCGCCACGCTCGCCGTCCTCGCCGCCGTCGCCTTCGGCGGGCGGACCGCGGACTCGATGACCGCTCCGGGACTGGACTCCCAACGGGCCGCGGAACTGATCGAGCGGGCCGGCACGGGTCAGGAGGGTATGACCGCCCAGGTCGTCGTCACCCCTCGCGACGGCGGTGCGACCTTCTTCGACAGCAACAGCGGCAGCGGCAGCGCGCGCACCGCTCTCACGCGGCTGCAGACCGAGGTGAGGCGGCTGCCGCACGTGCTCGGCACGAGCGACCCGGCGGGGGCACTCGACGCAGGCCGGGACACCGCCGTGCGCGGCGGACTTGTCTCGGCCGACGGGCGGATCGCAGTCGTCCGGGTGCAGTACCCCGACCAGAGCCGGCTGTCGGCCAAAGACCTCGACGCCCTCGTCGATCTCGGCGACCGGCTGCGCGCCGAGCTACCCCTGCGCATCGAGATGGGCGGGAACCTCTTCTACGCCTTCTCCGACCCCGACGGCGGCGCAAGCGAGCTGATCGGCATCCTTGCCGCCGCCGCGATCCTGTTCCTGGCGTTCGGTTCGCTCGTCGCCGCCGCGCTCCCGATCGGCATGGCGGTCTTCGGGCTGACCATCGGAGTCGCCACGATGACGGTACTGGCGGGGGTGACGGACGTCCCCACCTTCGCACCGGTCCTGGGCAGCATGGTCGGGCTCGGAGTGGGCATCGACTACGCGCTGTTCGTGCTCGCCAGACACCGGGAGTACCTCGCGCGCGGGCTCGATCCCCACGAGGCAGCCGGACGGGCGGTGGCAACGGCGGGGCGGCCCGTGGTCTTCGCCGGCGGCACCGTCGTCGTATCGATCCTCGGCATGGCGGTCGCGAACGTGCCGTTCATGACGGTGGGCGGCCTGGCAGTATCGATCGTCGTCCTGACCATGGTGCTCGCGTCGGTGACGCTACTGCCGGCCTTCCTCGGCGCGGCCGGCCCGCGGCTGGGCCAGGCCGGCCGGATCGTCCGGGCTCTTCGGGCCAGGCCGTCGGGCCGAATCGACCGGCGGCGGGACACGGCGGCGGGCGCCGCCTCCGCCACCGGGTGGGGGCGCTGGATCGGCCACGTCAGCCGGCGCCCGGTGCCGTACGCGGTCGGCGCGGCGGGGCTGCTGCTGACGGCGACGCTGCCCTTGCTCGGCCTGCGCGTCGGCCTGCCCGACGACGGCTCACTGCCGCCCAGCCGTACCGAGCGCCGCGCCTACGACCTCGTCGCCGAGGGGTTCGGCCCGGGCACCAACGGTCCCCTGGTCATCGCCGCGGACCCCTCCGGCGATCAGGGAGTGGTGGATCGTCTCGCCACCACGGTCGCGGCGGATCCGGGCATCGCATCCGTCGCGCCGACGCACATCGATCGGGCCACCGGCATCGCGACCCTCGTGGTGTTCCCGACCACCAGCCCTCAGGACAAGGCCACGGCCGACACCATCGCCCGGCTGCGCACCGAGGTGCTGCCCGCGGCGATCGGCGAGGGCCCGGCCAGGGCCCACGTCGGCGGCGCCGCCGCGAGCCTGTCCGACGTGGGCCAACGCACCAGCCAGCGCCTGCCGGTGTTCGTCGCTGCCGTGCTGGCGATGTCGTTCCTGCTGCTGATGCTGGTCTTCCGCTCGGTCGTCGTACCGCTCAAGGCAGTGCTGCTGAATCTGCTGAGCATCGGCGCGGCCTACGGGATCATGGTCGCGGTCTTCCAGTGGGGCTGGGGAGGCGCACTCATCGGGCTGGAGGCGACGGTTCCGGTCGTGTCGTTCATCCCGATGTTCCTCTTCGCCATCCTGTTCGGCCTGTCGATGGACTACGAGGTGTTCCTCCTCTCCCGCGTACGCGAGGAGTACCTGCGCACCGGCGACAACGGCACGGCGATCGTTGAGGGCGTCTCGCGCACCGCCCGGATCATCACCTCGGCCGCCCTCATCATGGTGGCGGTCTTCCTGTCCTTCGCCGTTGCCGAGGACCCCTCCACCAAGATGTTCGGGCTCGGCCTGGCCACCGCGATCTTCATCGACGCCACGGTCGTACGCATGGTGCTGGTACCGGCGACCATGACACTCCTCGGCCGGACCAACTGGTGGCTGCCGAAGTGGCTGGACCGGACGCTTCCCCGCGGCCCGGTCGGCACCGACGATACCGACGCGGAATCCACGGGTGAGGCCACGCGTCCACGGCTGGTTGACCGTTGACTCAACTCCTGCCCGCCCTTGGCGTCCGGCACCTCAGCGCGTCGCGTAGGGGCATATCGAGTCGTGATCATCGGGTGGTCCTGGTGAGGTCCTTGATCCAGATCATCGAGGCGCGCAGGTAGAGACCGGCGAGGTAGCTGTCGGGAGTCTTGTCGTATCGGGTGGCGATGCCTCGCCATGCTTTGAGCTTGTAGATCAGGCGTTCGACGGTGTTCCGCTCCTTGTAGAGATCGGCGTCGTGGCTGACGGGTCGGCCACCTCTGGAGCTCTTCTTCTTCCGGTTGGCGGGGCCTGGTCCTTCTTCTCCGGGATGACCGCCTTGATACGGCGTTTACGCAGGTGGGCGCGGTTTCCGCGGGACGAGTACGCCTTGTCCCCGGCGACCGCGTCCGGCCGGATGCGGGGTCAGCCGACGGGCCCGCGTACCCGTACCTTCTTCAGGACGGGGATGAACTGCGGGCTATCCGCCGCCTGGCCTGTCGTACCTGTTTGGGATCTGTCGATGACGTCGTGTTACTGAGTGGATCGGCCGGTAGGTGAGTTGCTGAGGCTGAAGCCGCAAGCAGTGCATCGGCAATGGACGCCAGCACACCGACGCGGACAGCCCGAGGATGCAGCAGCCACACCAGCCCACGACGGCAGGAGCCCCCTGTGCTCGAACGCAAGAAGCTCAAAGGCCGCGCCCAGATCACCTTCGTCCTGCCCGACCACACCCCCGACGGCCCCGTCAGCGTCGTCGGCGACTACTGGTTCGACGACGACCACGCCGACGGCCACGACGGCGCCAACAGCCGCCTGCACACCAGACCGGCTGCTCGAACCAGCGGCGGGTGGCGGGCCCGTTCCCACGGGGCGGGTGTCAGAACGGTGGGGCCGGCTCGATGCTGAACAGCTCCCTGGTGTCGGTCAGCTCCAGCAGGCGCAGGAATTGGCTCCGGGGCTCGGCCAGGTGCAGGTGCTGGCCGGTGGCGGCGACCGCGGTGCGGGCATCCAACAGGGCGTTCAGGCCCGAAGAGTCGCAGAAGACCAGGTGCTACAGATCGACAACCACGTCACTCAGGCGCGGTTCGCCGGCCAGGGCCTCGAAGATGGCCTGGCGGAAGGCGGCGGCGCGGGTGATGTCCATCTCGCCGTAAGGGCGGACCACGGCCGTGCCGCCAGGGGCGTCGACCTCGATACCCGGGCTGCCCTTCCCGCCGCCGCTGCGCACGTGGTGATCCTTTCTGCGGTCGCTCCACCGTAGGCACACGCGGCGGGCGGCGGCCAGCGCGGCACCGACCGGCCTCCCCCCACCCGGGGGCCGAGGCCGGGTCTGCCTCACCCCGGCGTCAGCGAGCGGCGGCGGGGAGGTGGACGTGGATGGTCTTCCCGCCGTCGCCGGTCGGCTGGACGTCGATCTCGGAGGCCAGGCGGCGGACCAGGGGCCAGCCGTACCCGCCGGGAGAGCCCGTCGGATCCGTCGGGCGCAGGCGGGGAGGAGTGGGGCTGGGGTCGGTGACGTCGATGTCGATGCCGTCCTCGGCCCAGGAGACCTCCAGCGCGCAGGGGCCGGGAGTGTGGCGGACGGCGTTGGTGACCAGCTCCGTGGCGACCAGCAGGACCTCATCCTGCACAGCGTCCGGTACCAGGCATCCGGTGAGCAGCGCATCGTCAAGGAAGCGGCGTACCTCTTCACGGGCACGGGCTGGCGCGCCGTCGCCGGCGCAGTCGCAGTGCCTGCGCTGAGGGGGATCCATCGTCTCTCCTTCGGCGCTCGCCCCTTTCGCTGGCATATCGCGCCTGCCCCCACCCGGAAGCCGCATGCACCCGGTGCCGCCCTGGTACGGCGGGGTCGCCCTGGTGCGGGTTGTCGCCCTGGGCGTCCGGGTGGCCGCAGTTCGCGCCTGGCCTCGCGCCCGCGATGGTGCCAGGCTGAAGGCAGCGGCCACCGCCTCGCCTGGGATGGTCCCCTGCCCGCCGCTGCCGGGCCCCACCATCCAGCCGAAGGCGCCCCACCCCGCATGTTGAACAAAGACGAACACCCAGCCGCCGCCCCCGGCGGCACGCCGACCGGTCAGTACGGCGCAGCGACCTGCCGGACCAGCACCGACGGCGTATCGGTGATCACGCTGGTCGCCGACTTCGACGCCGACAACGCCAAAGAGCTCACCTTCGCCTTCGAGAAAGCCGCCCGCGCCGGGAGCAAGGCGGTGGTGGACTGCACCGGCATCACCTTCGCCGGCCTCTCCCTCCTCCACGCGCTGATCGAGGCCGCTCACAGCGACCTCGTCCTGGCCGGCCCGCTCCCCCACCCCCTCACCGCCCTCCTGGACGCCACCCAGAACACCAGCGCCTTCACCCATCACCGCCACCCTGGAGGGAGCCCTCCAGGGTGGGTAGGGCCCCGGTCGGCATGAACAAGGCCCCCGGCGTCTAGACGCCGGGGGCCTTGCCGGGTGCAGCCTGATCACGGCTCCTCGCGGCGCCCGCGCAGGGAGTCCTTGACGCCGCGGGCCTGCTCCTCCGCCTTGCCCGCGACCTCCCGCGCCTTGCCCTTGACCTCATCCGTCTTGCCCTCGGCCCGCAACCGCTCGTTACCGGTCACCTTCCCAGCGGCTTCCTTGGCCTTTCCCTTGGCCTGCTCCGCCTTGCCCTTGGCCTTCTCCGCCATGACTCACTCCCTTTCTGAAGAGCACATCAACCCACAAGCTAGGCCAGATCAGAAGGTTCCGCGCGGCGAGACGAGACCCCGGGCCGGCAGGGCGGCCAGCCCCGAAGCAGCGCTGGCTCTACCTGGCCACCGTCATCGACATCGCCTCCCGCGGGTGGTCGGCTGGGCCACGGCCGACCACCTCGGCACCAGCCTGGCCGCCGGCCTTGGCATCCGGCTCTCTGTCGGACGCACCGGCGTGTGCTGGGACAACGCCCTCGCCGAATCCTTCTTCGCCACCCTGAAGACCGAACTCGTCACCCGGCACCAATGGCACACCCACGCCGCCGCCCGAACCGCGATCTCCGACTACATCGAAGGCTGGTACAACACCCGCCGACTCCACAGCAGCCTCGGCTACCAGAGCCCAGCCCACTACGAAACCACCGCAGCCTGACCAACACATAGAACCTGTCCGCCAAACAGGAACAACCTCAGGGCTTCCCACGCATGGTCGAGCGTCTGCGGCCCTCCCAGGTGGGATCCAGGGTCATGACGGCCAGGTAGAGGCACTTACACGCCATGGACTTGTCATACAGCCACGGACCCGTCTCGGAGCGGCGCCTGCCCGTCCTGCGGAGACCGGTGGAAGGCTTGGGGCATGGCCTTTCGAGCATCGTTGGACGTCCGGCGTTCCTGGCGGCCGGGGCACGCTCCCGCGCTGCTGGTGATTCCCCTGGGGCTGATCGTCACGGTGTGCGTCGTCGACGTGCTGTCTCCGCCGCACATCCACCTCGGTCCACTGCTGGTGGCAGCGCCCGCTATTACCGTGGCCTTGGCAGGCGCCCGCGTGACGGCGCTGATAGGGGCCCTTGCGGTGGCGGCCCAAGTGCTGATCGGCGTGCTCAGAGGGGTTTGGGACACGGCGAACGTCCAGGCTCAGATCGCCGCACTGATCGTCGTCTCGGCCGTCTGCGTCACCGTCTGTGTGGTGCGGGGTCGGCGCGAGCGGCAGCTGCACCAGGTGCGGTCGGTGGCCGAGGCGGCGCAGAGCGTGCTGTTGCAGCCACTGCCCACGCGCTCCGGCCCGCTGCGGATCGCCGGCCTGTACATCCCTGCCGAGGAGGAAGCCGACCTGGGCGGAGACCTGTACGCGGCCGCACGCACCGCCCACCACAGCACCCGGCTCCTCATCGGCGATGTGCGCGGCAGCGGCCTGGGCGCCATCAGCAACACCGCCCTGCTGCTCGGTGCCTTCCGAGCAGCCGCCCATCGGCAGGCCACCCTTCCCCGTCTCGCCATCCACCTGGACGCCGCCTTCCGTTGGGACACCAGCCAGTGGCGGCCGCCGACGGAGCAGGACGCCATGGAGGACTTCGCAACCGCCGTGCTGCTCGACATCCCCGACCACGAGCCCGTCGTCCACCTCATCAGCTGTGGTCACCCGCCGCCGCTCATCCTCCGCGGACATCGGGTCATCCCGCTCGTGGCCGAGGCGAGCCATCTCCCGATCGGATTCGGCGGGGCTTTCGGCATCGCCGACTACCGCGTCCAGACCTTCCCGTTCGAGGCCGGCGACCTGCTGCTCCTCTACACCGACGGCGTCATCGAGGCCCGCGACACCGGCGGACGCTTTTACCCCTTCACCGAGCGGGCACCCCAGTGGACCACGGACGACCCCGACGAACTGCTGTGCCATCTCCAGGGCGACCTGCTGGCCCACGTCCACGGACACCTCGACGACGACGCGGCCGTCGTCGCCATTCGCCGCCTGTCCTCTGCCGACCAACCACTCTGACGTCCTCCGGGGGCCATTCCTGTCGAACTTCACTGACATGAGGTGTCAGTGAAGCACTCGTAGCGTTCGGTCCATGGACCACAGCACCGCATTCGCGTTCTTCACCGGCACCTACGACGTCGCCAACCGCTGGCGCAAGGACTTCCTCGACCCCGCCGAGGGAGAGGACCGATGGGAGGAGTTCCCAGGCCTCACCCGTGCGTCGGCTTACTTCGACGGGCGTGCGAGCTTCGACGAGATCGAGTTCCCGACCAAGAACTTCGCGGGGCTGACGCTCCGGCTGTACGATCCCGCCGCCGACGCCTGGTCCCTGTACTGGGCCAGCAAGCGCAGCGGCATCCTCTTCCCTCCCGTCACCGGGCGATTCCAGGCCGACGGCACCGGCGTCTTCCACGGCGACGACGAGCACGACGGCCGCCCGGTGAAGGTCCGTTTCACATGGTCGGAAATCAGCGGAACGACCGCTCATTGGGAGCAGGCGTTCTCCGTGGACGAGGGCCGGACCTGGCTCACCAACTGGCACATGCATATGACCCGCCGCGAAGAGTGACGGTCGTACCCGCCCGCCGGGCGGCGGCTGGAAGAACCGGAAGCCGCTGGAGTGATCTCGACTTGACTGCTGTGATCACTGCGTCGAAGCCGTCCTCGATCGGGCCGTTCACCGGGCTGAGTTGAGACCCGCGCTGGGCCAGGCCGAGGTTTCAAGGAGTCCCGCGCCGCCGAGGTGACGAGCGGGAGAACCGGCCTGCGATCTGCCATGACCGACGTTGTAGACCGTCCCAGCGACACCACCGTCGACCGTGGTCGCACATCACCATGTACAGAGCCGTCAGACAACACCGAACGTCACCGCTCAACAAGAGCGGGACCAGAACCCGTTCTCCGGTACACGGCCAGTCACCGCTGGAACGGTGCGTCGCCCGTCGCATCTTGCAACCGGCCCTGAGACTCGACTCGCCGTCCACACACCCGTCTGCCCGGCGGGCATCGGGCAGCCGTCCCATGAGGGCTGGATGCCGGTTGCCGGGAAGGGGGACGCGTCTCACGCCTTCGGCGGTGTGGCGCGCAGGCCCCCGAGCAGTGTGGCCAGGTAGCGGCGAGCGGTGTCGACCCGGTCGGCGTCACGCCCTCCGTGGACGTGCACGGCGTACGCGATGCCGCACATGAGCGGGACCAGGTCGGCCGAGGCCAGGTCGGGGCGGACGGCCCCTGCCTCGCGGGCCCGGCCGAGGAGGGCGTCGCCGACCGACCACAGCGACTGCTTCAGCTCCGTGGTGCGCGGCAGGGCGTCCGCGCGTGCGGCGGTGACCGGGGCCAGGGAGGCGTCGGTCACCTGCGCTTCGACGGTGCGGGTCAGAAACACTTCCAGCGCGCGCCATGGGTCGGCGTCGGCCAGTGCGCGCTCGCCGTGTGCTGCCAGGGTTTCCAGGCAGGGAGTGGCGACGGTCTCCAGCAGCGCCTCGGGCGTCGCGAAGTGGCGGTAGACGGTGCCGACTCCGAGTCCGGCGCGCCGGGCGACGTCGTTGAGCTGCAGAGGCATGCCCTCGTCGATGAGGGCACGGGCGACGGCGACGATCCGGTCCCAGTTGCGGGCCGCGTCCCTGCGCAGTGGTGTCGTCGTCATAAGGACATGCTAATCGGATGGCCCATCCGGATGATCCCGCCGCCCGTTCCGTCACCGCTTGGCAGGTCAGGCGTCCGCGTGCCGTTCGCTGAGCCGGCGTACGGCCTCGGCGACGCGGGGGTCGGTCGCGGCCCGCGGCGCCGGCACCGGGCTGGCCTGGGGACCGATGACGACGCCCGTCCGCCCCGCCAGAGCGCCGTCGGTGGCGGCGACTATCGAGGGGATGGCCGCGGCGGACGCCGGACCGGAAGTCGAGCGTTCGAACTTGCGGCGTACCAGCGGCCACAGCAGCCGCAGGGCGGGCGAGACGATCTTCGGGTCGCCCATGGTGCCGTTGGTCATGTCGGTCTCGGCGCCTCCGGGGTCGGCGGCGAACACCGATACGCCTGTACCGTCCAGTCGCGTGGCCAGGTCGAGCGTGTAGGCGAGGTTGGCGAGCTTGGCGCGGCCGTACCAGTGGAAGCCGTAGTAGCCGCCCGGCGGCTCGACGGCGTCGAACACCCGCTTCGCGACCCCGACCGCACCTGAGGTCACGTTCACGATCCTGCTCGGGGCGCCGGCTGCCAGCGTGGGCAGGAGCAGCTCGGTCAGCAGGTATGGCGAGAGGTGATTGACGACGAACGACGCCTCGACACCGCCCACATCCCGGCGGTCCGGGAACATCGCCCCGATGTTGTTGACCAGCACGGTCAGCGGTTTGCCCGAGGCGGCGCGGTCGGCGGCGATCCGCTTTGCGAGGTCGCGCACTTCGTCGAGCGAGGCGAGGTCCGCGGACAGGAACCGGGCAGGGTGCGCCGGGCTCATCGCGTTGATGCGGTCGAGCGCCTGGGCGCCCCGGTCTGCGTTGCGTCCGATCACGGTGACGGAGAATCCGGCGGCAGCCAGTCCCCGCGCCGTCTCCAAGCCGATGCCGGCCGTTCCGGCCGTGACCACAGCAGTCCTCTTCATGGCACATCCACCCCCAGCAAGTATCCGGATAACCCATCCGCTTGGAGGGACCGTAACACGAATCCGGATGAACTATCCGGTTGAGCCCCGTCGGCCGACCACGCCGCCGCCTTCGACCTCGGCGAACGCGGAGGAAGCACCCAGGCACCGCGGTTCGGCGACGGCCGCAACTGGCCTTTGTCCCAGCCGTCAGAGGGCGCGGACGTGGCGGCCGTGCTCCAACTCGGGGGCGGCGACCGGTGAGGTGCCGGGCGAGAGCCGAGAGGTGGGTGCCGAATGCCGGGTGTTGGAGTTGTTGCGCCACAGTGGCGGGGCGGCTCGACGAAGTAACGAAGTACCGGGCGTTGATGGCCCGGTCCGTTAAGGCCAGGTGCACAAGGTGGCGGGGGCGGCGCCGCCGGTTGACGGCCCGCGCTGACATCGGTTGATCCGTCGCCCGATCCAGAAGGTCGGCTGTGGCGCTCGCGGCCGCTCGATGCACTGAGCACCAGACAGAGGCCGTCGGACACGATCTCGATTCCCGGAAGGAACCTCAGAAATGAACCGAGGCACAGGGACGGACGAGCGGACGCCGGGGCCGGGGGCGAAAGCGGACACATGCCGCCCAGGGGCGGAGCCGGGCGGCAACGTCACCGCCTCCTCGCGGGCCTGGCCGCCCTCGCCGCTCCCGCACTCTCCCTGATCGCCTTCCAGCTCCCGCGCACGCCGCCTATGTCGGCAACCACTACCTGCGGAACGGGGAGACCGACTGTCCTGTCTCAGCAGAGATGAACCATGGCAAAGCCGTGACCTGCGGTGTTTCAGGTTGAGTGAGACGGTGCCCAGCGCTTCGTCTCGCTCAACCCGCACAGCACGGGCCAGCAACAGCGTGGTTGGGCCTAGGTGTATTGCCCCGGGAGGTTGTGGACGGGTGATGCAGGTCTCGACTGACGGATCTTGAAATGGGTGAGGGCCTTCTGGCCTGGTGTGGATTGCGACATCTGCACCGGCGACCAGAAAGGCCCTCGTGCCCCACCGTAATGCACCCCTGACCGAGACCGGACGCCTGCGCCTGGCCCGCTGCGTTGTGGAGGACGGCTGGCCGCTGCGGCGGGCCGCCGAGCGTTTCCAGGTCTCACCGACCACCGCTCAGCGGTGGGCCGCCCGCTACCGGGCCACCGGTGAAACCGGCATGAGCGACCGCTCTTCCCGCCCCCACCACAGCCCACGCCGGACCCCGACCCGCACCGAACGCCGGATCATCAGATCCGCCTGACCCGCCGGTGGGGTCCAGCCCGCATCGCCGGAATGCTGAACCTGCCCGCCTCCACCGTCCACCGCGTTCTGACTCGCTACCGGATCGCCCGCCTGACCCATCTCGACCGGGCAACCGGCCCTGTCATACGCCGCTACGAACGCGACAGGCCCGGCGAACTCGTCCACGTCGACATCAAGAAACTCGACAACATCCCCGACGGCGGCGGCCACAGAATCCTCGGCCGCCAGGCCGGCCGCAAGACGAAGACCGGCACCGGCTACAGCTACATCCACACCGCCGTCGACGACCACTCCCGCCTCGCCTACAGCGAGATCCACACGGACGAGAAGAAGGAGACCGCCACCGACTTCTGGCAGCGGGCACACGCCTACTTCACGAGCTGCGGGATCACCGTCGAGCGTGTCCTGACCGACAACGGTTCCTGCTACAAATCCCACGCCTGGCGCGACCTGCTGGCAGCGGCCGGGATCGCCCACAAGCGAACCCGGCCCTACCGGCCCCAGACCAACGGCAAGGTCGAACGTCTCAACCGCACCCTCCTGGACGAGTGGGCCTACGCCCGCCCCTACCGGTCAGAGCAGGAACGACGCGACGCCTTCCCCGAGTGGCTGCACACCTACAATCACCACCGCGGACACACCGCCCTCGCAGGCAAACCACCCGCCAGCCGCGTCCCCAACCTCCCGGGGCAATACACCGGCCGTCTCTTTCGGATCTTGAAGCTCCGGAGGCTCCGCCCCGGAGATTCGCTACACAGTCCGTCCTCGTAGGTTGGGTCCTCGGATGCGTCGTGCCGCATAGTGCGGTCGGCGGGACAAGGGGTAGGACATGCGCGGGACAGACGCAGTGGCGGCACTGGCGGAGCTCATGCCAGTGACTCACGGGGTAGACGAGCGGGTCGACTGGGCCGAGGTTGAGGCGGCTTGGGGAACCCGGTTCCCCGCAGACTACGTCCGCTTCATGGAGCTGTATGGGTCGGGTGTGATCAGCGACGGGATCGACATCCTGCTGCCAGCGTTGCGAGCGGATGGGTACCCGTACACGGCAGGGCCGGGCCTGCATGACGAGACGGAGAACGCCCGCTACACCTGGGAGATGTGCCGCGACGACGCCGACTTCGACGTGGACCCCGGGTCTATTCTGGCGTGGGGCGTGACGTCGGGCGCAGACATCTACTGCTGGGTGACCACGGATGACGACCCGGATCAATGGCCTGTCCTGATATGCGGAAGGCACACCAGTCCCGAGATGCAGTTGCACTCTCTCGGGATGGCCGGGTTCCTTCATAGGCTCCTGAGCGACACGGCCTTTCGAGAGGAGACGATCAGCGTGGTCCTCCAGGACGAGGTGTCTTTCGTGAACTGGCGGAACAGATAAGGCGTCCCCTTCGAATCATCTGATCGTTGAACGATGCGTGTCGTTGACTGACGCCCAGTGGGCACGGATCGAGCCGTTGCTGCCAGAGCGGACGCCGCGGCGGGGCGGGCGCTGGAGGGACCACCGGCAGGTGATCGACGCGATCGCTTTCAAGTACCGCACTGGCACGCCGTGGATGGACCTGCCCGAGCAATTCGGGTCGTGGAAGGGTGCGTATAGCCGGCTGCGGATGTGGGCCTCGGACGGGACCTGGGAGAAGGTCTTCACCGCTCTTCTCGCCCAGGCCGACGCCGATCGCGATGTGGACTGGGTTGTAGCGGTCGATTCCACGATCGTCCGAGCCCATCAGCACGCCGCAGGAGCCCGTAAAAAGGGGCTCCAGCAGGCGAGCCAGCCGACGCCCTTGGACGCTCCCGGGGTGGACTGACCACGAAGGTCCACCTCGCAGCCGACGGCCGTTGCCGCCCTCTGGCCTTCGTCATCACACCCGGCCAGGCTGGTGATGCATCAGCTTTCACCCAGGTTATGGATCACATCCGGGTTCCCCGGCCGGTCGGCAGACCGAGGACCACGCCGGACGTGATCCTCGCGGACAATGCCTACTCATCCCGTGGCATCCGCCGTCTCCTGCGCCACCGCGGCATCCGGGCGGTGATCCCGCAGCCCGTCGGTCAGGCCGCCAACCGCAAGCGACTCGGCAGCCGTGGCGGGAGACCGCCGGCCTTCGACCGCGAGGCCTACAAACGACGGAACACCGTCGAACGCTGCATCAACAAGCTCAAGCAGTGGCGCGGCCTGGCCACCCGATATGACAAGACCGCAACCATCTTCCTTGCCGGACTCCAGCTCGCCGCGATCTTTATCTGGTCAGCCAGATGATCCGAAGGAAACGGCCTAGCCTCAGTGGAGCAGCGAGCCAGTCAGTCGACGACCGCCGTGGCTTCGACCTCGACGAGGAGGCCGGGGGCAGCCAGAGCGGCGACGCCGATGCCGGTGAGCGGCGGAGCCGGGGTGATCCCGAGCTTCTCCACCGCCCGCGCGACACCTTCGGCGAACAGGGGCATCTTCTCGGGCGCGAGGTCGACCGCGTAGACCGTCAGCTTCACCACGTGGCGGAAGGAAGCACCGACCCCGGCGAGTGCGGCAGCCACGTTGAGATAGCACTGCTCGACCTGGGCGGCGACGTCGCCCTCGCCGACGATGGCCCCGTCTGCGTCCAAGGCAACCTGCCCTGCGATGAAGATCAGTTTCGTCCCCGTCGCGACAGCCACCTGCCGGTAGAGGTCGACTTTCACCAGCCCGGCGGGGTCTATCAAATCGATCGCCACGCCCACTCCTTGTCGTCACGACCCGAGGGCAACAGCTCCACGGAAGCGGGCTCCTCGTGGTCCCTTGCGGTTACTGGGTAACCGTAGGAGAGTGTGCAACGACGTGGAAGAACGCACTTTTTGGTGACGGAGGAACCAAATGGTGACCAAGCAGCTCAACGACTCAGGTGCCGATGCAGACCTGCGGCGAGCGGACTCGCTGGCACGCGAGATCTTCTCGGACGTCGCCAACAAGTGGGCGCTTCTGATCATCGAGGCCCTTGGTGAGCGCACACTGCGCTTCACCGAATTGCGAAACGAGGTCGAGGGGGTCAGCCACAAGATGCTCACCCAGAACCTGCGCATGCTGGAGCGCAACGGTCTGGTCGATCGCGTGGTGCACCCGACTGTGCCGCCCCGGGTCGAGTACTCCCTCACCGAGCCGGGCCAAGCCCTGCGGAAGACCGTCGACGTCATGTGCGACTGGACGCACCGGTACCTCCGCCACATCGACGTCGCCCGCCAGCGCTTCGACGCCTGACCTCAACGACGTGACAGCAGGGCGGAAGGACAGGTGCCGCGTAACGATCAAGCGGCATAGGGCTCAGGGGCCGTCAGCGAGCTGCACAGCGGATCCAGGCGTCCGGGAGGTCCTCCAGCAGGGCGCGAGTGGCGCCGCTGCTCTCCAGGTGGTCGGACGTCTTCAAGCGGTCCGGACCCTCTGGCCAGTCGGGATCGGAGGCTGCCTTCCTGGCGAGTTCGCCAATAGCGTCCTGATTCTTCAGGTGCGCGAGCAGCCATTCCCTGAACCCGCCCATCGGGCCATCCCTGTCTTTTCGACGTCGCAGGCCACGGCTCACGCCAGGGGCACCCGCTCCAGCACCCCTCGCGGGACGGGCCGGTCGGTGAACCCGCGCACCGCCCGTCGGGTCGGCGCCTCATAGACTCCACGATCATCCACCTCCCTCGATCATCTACCGCTCTCATCTGCTCCATGGACACGCAGGAGGCAGGGATGTCAGGAGAGCCAGTCGGCGTAGTGGGTGGGGGCGAGGCGAGCGTTCTTGTCAGTCAGGACGTCCCCCTTGACGACGGCGAACATGCCGGCGGTGGGGTCGGTGACGACTGTACGCCTGTCGCCCTTGTGGGACAGGGTGATCCGGCCCAGCTCGTCCAGGGGGAAGACCTCGGGTCCTGCGATGTTGCGGATGCCGTTCAGCGGAGCCCCGGCGGCGACCTCCGCCACCGCGTCGGCCACGTCCTTGGAAGCGATGGGCTGGATGGGCGTAGCGGGCAGCCGGACGGTGTCGGCGTCGGCCGTCCAGGACAGGACTGCGTCCATGAAGTCCATGAACTGCGTGGCGCGCACGATCGAGTAGGGGATCGGCCCGGCCGCGAGGATCTTCTCCTGAAGCACCTTGACACGGTAGTAGTCCAGCTCCGGCACCTGGTCCGCGCCGACGATCGAGAGGATGACGAAGTGGCCGACGCCGCCCCTCTGCGCCGCGGCCAGGAGGTTGTCCATCGAGGTCTGGAAGAAGGCGAGCGAGGCTTCGTCGAAAGTCGGGGAGTTGGTCAGATTGACGACCGCATCGGCTCCAGCCACCGCCTCGTCCAGCCCCTGGCCGCCGATGACGTCGACTCCGGTGGACTTCGCGTGCGGTACGGCCTCATGTCCGGCGGCGTTCAGGCACTTGACGACCTGCGAACCGATCAGTCCAGTACCGCCAATGACTGCGATCTTCATGACGCGCCTTTCAACGGAATCACTACGCAATATGGCATATGCAACGCTATCTGAGCGTTGCATGAAACGGCTCGCTGATCGACCGATCTGGGCCTTCGAGCTGATCACCCTGTGGATGCCGCCCACTTCAGGCAACGAAGACAGCGGTCACGACCCGACATACCAGCCGCACGTCGGACGGCTCCGCGAACCGCCCCACCGGCCGGCCTTGTCCGTCAACATCCACGGGGTCCGCTCATCCGGCACCGACATGAAGTCCGGGCGAACCGCCGTCCGCCTTCATGAGTGTGCCGGCGTGGACACGGCCGATCTCGTCGCGGCGATGCAGCGGGCCGGCGACTACACGGCCCGACCCGCCGACTGACACGGAACCGCCCCTCAGCGGCAGCAGCTCCGACAGCTTGGCCCGGCCGGGAAGTCCTTCCTGCCCGGGCCCTGGCAGCCCCTGACGTGCGCGGGGCACGGGTGGCGGTGAGGATGGGCCCATGCCCGAGGCGAGCGACAACGAGCGGCTGCGCCGCTACTGGGACAAGCACGCCCGCTCGTACGACCGGCAGATGCGGTTCTTCGACCGAACCCTGTTCGGCGAAAGCCGCTCCTGGGTATGCTCCCGGGCCACCGGCGACGTCCTTGAGGTTGCCATCGGTACCGGCCTGAACCTCCCCCTCTACCCACCCGGCGTGCGGCTGACCGGCATCGAGTGGAGCCCCGAGATGCTGGCCCTCGCCCGTCGCCGCGCCCGCATGCTCGGCCAGACCGCTGACCTGCGCGAAGCTGACGCACAAGCCCTGCCGTTTCCCGACGCATCCTTCGACAGCGTGGTCTCCACCCTGTCGCTGTGCGCGATCCCCGACGACCGGCGCGCCGTCGCCGAGATGAGCCGCGTACTCAGGCCCGGCGGCCGGCTCCTCCTGCTGGACCACGTAGCAAGTTCCGCCAGGGCCGTCCGCGCGTTGCAGTGGCTCGTCGAGCGCATCACCGTTGCAGTAGGCGGGGAGCATCTGCTGCGCCGTCCCCTCCAGCTCGTGCAGTCCGAAGGGCTGGAGATCGAACAGCAGAACCGGTTCAAGCTCGGCATCGTCGAACGCGTCTCCGCCCGCAAGCCAGCGAGCTGATGCGTACGCCGAAAAGGGGGCGGCCGAGACTTTCCTCCCGGCCGCCCCTCGCTCCCAGCTACCAGGTCAGCTCCAGTGCGAGCGTCCCACCTTCAGATGAGCTGGTCCGGGGACCACGGGACGCCGTTCTCTTGGCCGAGTGCCGCCGAGGGCGGCGTCGGCCATGTCCGGCTCCATGCAGCTGACGAGCCTGAAGCCTCCGGAGTCCCTCATTAGGAGCACATGCACGGTATTTTCCTCTTTCTGCTTCTGAGGATGCCGCGATCGAGATCAAGAAACCCGTGGTGGCATGGACCATCTGGGCCGCGAGTCCCTCTTCCATGCGCAGGAGCCCCGCGGCGGCGGTGCGGCGGATTCGGTCCATGAGATGTTCGAGGCCGATCCGGAACACAGTCGTGGAGCGGGCGGGTTCGCCGTACATCAGTGTGTACAGCGCGGGGGTTGGCCACTCCGAACTCGACCACGGTGTCCCAGCCGTCGCGCAGTTCCTTGACCGGATCTTGCGGTGCGGGCTCGATCTGCTGCTTGGCTGCCAGGAACCGGGTGAAGCCGTGCTCAGCCACTGCGTCCAGCAGCCCCTCCTTGTCGCCGAACAGCCGGTAAAGGGCCGGCGGCTGCAGTCCGGCGGCGTCGGCGACCGCCCGGGTGGTGACCGCGTCGCGGCCCCCGCGCTCCAGCAGGCCGGTCGCGGCCTCGATGATCCGGCGCCGCGTCTGCTCTCGCGCGGCAGTGCCGGGCTCCGCGGCGCGCCGGGTGAGGGTCGGTTCCGGCCACCCGGACAACGACGGGCTGTACGCGATGGCCGAGCGTCTGGCCGTGCCGCTGCACTTCCACCCGCAGACACCGGTCCAGCCCGTCATCGACGCCTACTACTCCAACCTCATGGGCCCCGTTCTGTCCGGAGCCGGGCTCGGCTGGTACTACGACCTCGGTGTCCAATTCCTGCGCATGATCTTCTCGGGAGTCTTCGACCGGTTCCCCGACCTGCAGGTGATCGCCGGGCACTGGGGCGAGGTCGCGCTGTTCTACCTCGACCACACCGGCTTCTTCGGCGAAGCAGGCCGCCTGCGCCAGCCCCTGGCGGACTACTTCAAGCAGAACTTCTGGGTCGCCGGCAGCGGCACCAACAGCCCCCGCTACCTCCGCTGGACCGCCGAAGTGATGGGCACCGACCGAATGCTGTCCTCCACCGACTACCCCTTCACCTACGGCTTCCGCCCCGGCGGTTTCCCCTACGTCGACACCAGCAACGGTGAAGCCCGCTCCTTCCTGGAAAGCTCGCCCTTCACCGACGAGCAGAAGGCCGACATCGGCTACCGCAACTGGGAACGTCTCACCGCCCGCGCCAAGCGCCCGACAGCCTGAAACCCCCAGGGGCCCGACCGGAACGCCACCACGCGCTCCGGCCGACCCTTCGACCCCACGGACCTCGGCGCACGCCAGATCTGTGGCGAACGCGGTGACCAGCGCGACCCTAGGAGCTGTCCGGCCGCTCATGCGCGAAGCCGGATGCGGTGCCTTGGTCGAGCGTCGCGGGGCGGCGTGACGCAGCTGCTCATGTCGGCTCCGGCAGGTTCATCCGCGCAAGCTTGGCCGGGTCGACCACGGCTGTGATAGCGGTGATCCGGCCGTCTGTGACGGTGAACGCGAGGACGGAGAGAAGGGTCCCGTCCTCGCGCCAGGAGATGACTCCGGGACGGCCGCCAACGAGGGCTGCCCGGCCCAGGGTGGCCGCGCTGGCGGCCAGCTGCGCGCCAGCGGCGACCTTGGTGGCGCCGAGGGTGACGACCACGCCGCCGGGGATGTCGACGGTGAGCCGCACCTCCGGGTCGAGCACGCGCAGCAGACCCTCGAAGTCGCCGTCGCGGGCTGCTGCCAGGAAGGCGGAGACCACCTGGCGCTGTTCCCGGCGTGCTCTGGCTGGCTGCTCGGTTGCCTGGACCTTTCTGCGGGCGCGGCTGGCGAGCATCTTGGTGGCGTCGGTGGACTTGCCGAGGATGCGGCCGATCTCGTCGAAGGGCACCGCGAACAGGTCGTGCAGCACGAACGCCAGCCGCTCGCCGGGACGGAGGGAATCCAGGACGACGGGGAGCGCGAGTCCGACCGAGTCCGCGAGCACCGCGTCGTCATCCGGGGCAGGGGCGTCGTCGAGCGTGACCACGAGTTCGGGCAGACGGTCGTCCAGGGACGCCTCGGGGCGGGTCTGGCGCGAGCGCAGGACATCGAGGCTGATCCGGCCGACCACGGTGGTGAGCCAGCCGGCCAGGTTCTCGATGGTGGTCGCGTCCTGGCGGGCGAGCCGCAGCCAGGCTTCCTGGACCACGTCCTCGGCGTCGGCGTGCGACCCGAGCACGCGGTGGGCGACCGCACGCAACCGGTCCCGCTGGGACTCGAACGCCTGGGCCACCGGGTCCGTCGTTCCGGTTTCGAACATGTTGTTACCTTCCCCGAATCCGCTCCGTCATGAGTGATGACGGGCCCGGAGAGGCCCGGGTAACAGCGGAAGGAGCACCATGCTGACGAACATCATGTACGTGACGCTCTATGTCACCGACCAGGAGCGCGCGCTGAGTTTCTACACGGAAAAGCTCGGTCTGGAGAAGCGCGTCGACTACCCGGGTCCCGAGGGGCGCTTCCTCACGGTGGGCGTCCCAGGCAGCCCGCTCGAGATCATCCTCTGGCCGCGCGCCGCGGCTGCGGGGCAGCCCGCCGAGCTGCGGCCGGGCACCACACCCGGTCCGGTCTTCCTCGAATCGGACGACCTGCGCGCAGACTTCAAGGTGTTCCGCGACCGCGGCGTGACGTTCGATCAGCCCGAACCGGAGGACTACGGGTACGGGGTCCGCGTCGAGGCGGTGGACCCAGACGGCAACCGGATCTCGCTGCGCCAGCGCGCGGCCTGGCAGAATTCCGACGGCAACTGACTGTGCGTCGACCCGGTGGGGCCGGCATCGCGCTGGTGCCGGCCACACCGGGTGCGGAACGATGACCGCGCGACGCGCGGCGATGTCAAAATCTGACTCTGACGGACGAGGTGCTCCTTCATGCCGATAACGATCGACTCGGTGGTCACGCGACAGCGCGTTGACGACCTGGAGGCGGCCATCCCCTTCTACGAGCGGTTGACCGGCCGGACGGCCGACCGCTTCGACTTCGCCGGTGTACGCCTGGCGAGCGTTGGGCCCTTCCTGCTGTTCTGCGGTCCGGACGAGGCAGTGCACAGGGTCGCCCAAGTGAGTGCCACCCTGGCGGTCTCAGATCTGGTCGCCGCCGTCGATGAAGCCATCGCCGCCGGTGCCACCGTGGTGATGCCGGCGCAACCCACCCCCAACGGCCACCGAGCCGTGCTGCGGCACCCTCACGGGGGCGTGTACGAATACGTCGGCCTTGAGCCAGCGCAGCAGGTGGGAGGCAAGGCGTCCCACCCGCCGATGGCCTATTAGGTTCCGTTCGGTCGATCATGTGACTATTGCCCGCTGTGGTCGTTGGATCGGGCATGGGGCGGGGAGATCTCACGGATGCCGAGTGAGAACGGCTGCGGCCGTTCCTGCCGGTCAGCAACAAGCTGTTGTGGCCGCTGGCGGGACCACCGACAGGTGATCGACGGGATTCTGCACCGGGTGCGGACCGGTGTGCACTGGCGTGACCTGCCCGAGCGGTTCGGGCCGTGGAAGACGGTCTATGAACGCCATCGGCTGTGGTCGGCCGACGGGACCTGGGAGCGTCTGCTCCAGCGGGTCCAGGCGGAAGCGGACGCGGCTGGCGACATCAACTGGGACATCTCGGTCGACTCCACCATCGTGCGGGCCCACCAGCACGCGGCCGGCGCCCGGACCGACCCGCCACCAGCCCCTGCCCCCGCCCCAAAGGGGGGCGGACCGGCAGACCAGGACAAGACGCCCTGGCAGAGCCTTGTCGCCCGCCTGGCGGAGGTGGTGCTGGAGGTGAGGGCCTTGGCCGCTCGCGCGGCGGCTTCACCACCAAGATCCACCTGAGCGCGGACGACCGCTGCCGCCCGCTGTCCCTGATCATCACGCCGGGACAGCGGGCGGACTGCACCCGGTTCGAGCCCGTGCTGCACAAGATCCGCGTCCCGCGGATCGGACCGGGCAGGCCACGGAAGAAGCCCGACAGTCAGGCTGCACGCCTCCGTAAGGGATCACACGGTGGACGGCCACCAAGCTTCGACGAGGCGCGGTACAGGAAGCGCAACGCCGTCGAACGGGCCATCAACAAGCTCAAGCACGCCAGAGCCGTCGCAACCCGATACGACAAACGCGGATACGTCTACCTCGGCACCGTCACCGAAGCCGCCCTCGTCATCTGGCTCCGCACACGATCGACCGGACAAGCTCTAGGTGGACGGATTTCCTCGCCAGCGCCGTCTTCGGCGCCCAACAGCTAGAGCCCCGAGGCGGTCCTTGCTGTCACGGAAAGTCCGGGCATTCCGCAGCAAAGCCCTGCGGGACGGGCTGCCATGCGCCGTGGTCCTCACGCGCGCTCAGCTGGTCCGCTTCCTCCGCGGTCTCGATCAGCTGAGCGGTGGTCAAGGGCACAGCCGCCGCGAAGACCCGCCCGAGGTGGCGGCAGTGCACCATCGGCCGGAGTCCCTGCGAGTACGGCTCATCTGCGACCGCGAAGAGATCGGGCAGGCTCCAGCCCAATGGACCGGCCACGGCAGATAGCTGCTGCCGACGATGCGGACTCGCGTCCCAGCGCCACACCATCCCGTGGAGCGTGCTGAGGGACAACCCCATGAACGGCAGGTCGCGAATGCTGAAGCCGCGGTTAAGGATCAGCGCGCCGAGCACCGCGGCAAACCTCGTCTCAGCGGGGCGGCGGCCGGGCCACGTCGGCTGCACGACGGGCTCAGGAGCGGTGTCGCGAGGCAGCAAGCGGATGAACGCCTCCAGCGCGGCGAGCTGTAGGTGGTCGCAGTGGCTGACACGATATGCGAACCGCCTCATGACCGTGGTGTCGCGCTTCGGGGGAAGAAGCTCCGTCGGCACCGGGTGGCCTGCGACAACGAGAAGGTCCGCCGCCGGTATGTCGAGGTCGGCGGCCAGTTCGGTGAGTTGCTGCGGGGTGGCATCAGTTCTTCTCGCGGCGAGGCTGCTCAGGAGGATGGCCCGTTTCATGTGGGGAAGGTAGCCGGTGGTCTGCTAGGGCGGCCGTGACCGCATGACCAGCGGCTCCGCTGCAGCACCCCGAGAACATGACAAGGGCTATCTGGAGGCTAGGTAGGCGTTCCGGTCGCGAGCTGCTCGACGGGTCCATTGCAGAGCAGATGCGCTTGGGGTCTTTCCCTCAACACGTGAACGGGTGAGCGAGGGCATCGTGGCCGTCTGTGGGACGCCGACATCAGCCGTGGCTGCTGGGGGCGCGGCAGGGCTCACCTGACTCCCCGCGCGCGACCCTGGAGCAAGCCCTGAACCCCCGCTCGGCAGGGGCACCGCACGGGGCGCACGGAGGGGGAGGAGCGCGCGGCGGCCTCGGTCGCGCTGGGTTGCGATGCGGTCCTGGCGTGTGGGTGGAGGATCGGCACACGGCGTTATTCCCGTGCACTGCCGCGGCACCCATATCCGAGAGACACCCGACGGGGTGCGTACACCCATCGGCTAGGGACGAAGGAGTGCTACCGGATGACGACCGCGCGCGAGATCATGACTGAAGGCGCAGAGTGCGTCGGTGCCGAGGAGACGGTGCTCGACGCCGCGAAGAAGATGACGCAGCTGGGAGTGGGTGCGCTGCCGATCTGCGGCACCGACGACAGACTCAAGGGCATGCTCACCGACCGCGACATCGTGGTGAAGGTCCTCGGCGTCGGCAAGGACCCGGCCACCGTGAAGGCCGGCGAGCTCGCCCAAGGCGAAGCGGTCACGATCGGAGCCGACGACGACGCCGCGGAGATCCTGCGCACCATGACCGAACACAAGGTCCGCCGCCTCCCCGTCATCGACGGCCACCGCCTGGTCGGCATCGTCGCCCAAGCGGACGTCGCCCGCGCCCTGCCCGACCCCCAGGTCGGAGACCTGCTGCAGGCACTGTCCACCGACTGACACCACGCCCGCCAGCACGCCCGCGAGGTGCAGCGTCGAGTACGGCGTGGGCGCGCTGGGCAGCCCGCTGGTGGCGGTACTCGGTCACGTGGTTCTGTTCACGAGTTTCCGGCAGCAGTTGTTCACCACTTCGAGGTTGCCCGGTTCTCGTCTGTTCGATGTTCATGAGAAGTGACGGCACCGGGTTGGGAGTCCGTCGGCGGGGCCTATTGGCGGTGCCGCGCGCGGAGTCCGTGCAGCAGTTGCTCAATGTGCCCGGCGGCTGCTGCGTCCCGCCCTCAGGTGGGCTGGACGCAGCCGGCACACGCGCCCCTCCCCCAGGCCGTCGTACGGCACCCGTGACGGACCACCCTGCCCGTGTCCCCTCCGTGGTGCCCCGCAGGCCGGCCGCACCAGCGTCACCCGCAGGCCACTCGACCACGAACGGAACCACTGACCCCCCGCAACTGGTCCAGCACCGCCAACGGGCCCGTTCCCGGCGCTGTCAGCCGGTCCACCGACACCCCGGACCCCCTCGTGGTCAGGGCAGCCAGCCGGTTCCGCTGAGCCGTGGCTCGGCAGCCCGGGCCGCCGAGCCACGGCCCTGGACTCCGGGCCGGCCGAGCGGCACACCCGCAGTCGCTGCCGGCGAGCAGCCGTGCGGTGCGAAAGCCGGGTCCTGTCCGGCGCTGACGTCGACGGCGCGGGTGTTGCCCCGCGCCGGTCACCCGCAGGCGGCGGCGAACTTGCCGATGGCCGCAAGGTCCTCTCGTTCCCGCCAAGGACCCGGTGGCGGGTCGAGCACGACTACCGCGAACCGAAAGCGGCTGGACCACTTCGAGGGCTGCTCGTCCACCGGCCGGCACCGCCACGTCACCCTGGTCACCGCCGTCCGCCTGTTCCTGACCGAACGGCGGAGCAGCCCAAAAGCCACTGCCAGGGCGTGACCAAGCCCCGGACCTCCTCGAACACCTCATTGCCGCCTGGACCGGGACCTGCCCCGTCTGCCGACATACCGTCCCTCGGCAGCCCTACGACACCACCTGACAAAGCACTGCTTATGTGCCGGGTCTCATCCCGGCGCGAACACCACGGCCCTCCCCCTTCCGGTCCGCACAGGCCCCCGGGGCCGGTAGCGCTGGCCCGTGCCTGTAGCGTGCGGGCCGAACTTCCGGAGGGGCTGAGGAATGGGAACAGGGCGAAGACTGTGGATCACGGGGCTGATTTTGGTGCCCCTGGGGCTGTTGTTGGCGGTGGGGACGTGGCGGTTCGCCGACTCCGCCTTCGACGGCCACACCGTCGACTCCGATGGAATGCGGCCGACGTACGAGCAGGGCGACATCGTCTTCACGGCGAAGATCGACGGCAGCGAGGTCCGTCGGGGTGACGCCGTCTTCTACTACCTGCCGGGGCGCTACACGGACGCGGACCTCGTCTTCCAGCGCGTCATCGGGGTCGGCGGCGACCGGGTGGCCTGTGACGGGAAGCAGGTGCTGGTGAACGGCAGGCCCCTGCACGAAGCGTACGTCGCCGGCGGGAACGCGGTCGGTGACGGCAAGACCTATGACGTGCTGGTGCCCGAGGGCCGGCTCTTCATGATGGGCGACAACCGGGCCACCTCGCATGACTCCCGCTACTTCCTCACGGACGGACAGAGCGGCACCATCCCAGCGGACGCGGTCCGTGAGCGGGCGTTCGACGGGCCCGCGGTCGCCATCATCGCGGTGCTCGTCCTGGCCGGCGGTTGCCTGCTGGCCCTAGTCGGCTTCGGGTGCGGCGTGGCGGGATACGTGATAGGTCTGCTGGCTCGGCGGAGGCAGCCCGTACCCGTGCCGGTGGAACAGAGCCGTCTGGGCGGGTAGCCCGGCGCAGTTCGGGCGCCAGGACGGTCACGGCCTGGTCGGACGGCGCTCGCCAAACGGCCTCGTTCGGATCGTGTTCCTGCGCTGCCGCCGCAACCCGGCAGGTCGGCGTCGGTGGCGAAATGGCCGCCGCCGAGCGCACGCACGCGAAAGCCGGGCGCAAAGCCCTCTCTAACACGCAGGTCAGGAAGAGTGCTCCCCGCCGACGCGGGGGTGGTTCGTCAGGCCGTCGTGGGTGAGCACCAGGTGTGCCGTGTGCCGTGCTCCCTGCCAACGCGCCACGGCACACGCGCCACGTGGTCCTGACCACGAAAACCCTGCTCACGCTCCCGTCCGCTACCCTGCATGCCCGCGGGAGATCCCGGCGGACCGCGGTACGCCGTCGACTGGCAGCTCCAGGCTGAGGCGGTAGCCGCCGTCGGCCGTCGGTCCCGAGGTGACGTTTCCGCCGAGGAGGGCGGCGCGCTGGCTCAGGCCGACCAGTCCGTAGTGGGCACCGGGCAGCGGCAGCGCGGGCCGGCTGGGCGCGGTGTTGGTGACCGTCACGCGGATCAGGCCGCTCTCGTGGCGCAGGTCGACCTTCGCGGTGGCGCCGGGGGCGTGTTTGCGTGCGTTGGTCAGCGCTTCCTGGATGGTGCGGTAGATGGCCCGCTGCACGGTCGGCGGGAGTCCGTCGGGGAGCTGCGAGCTCAGCTCGGTTTCGATGCCGCTGCTGTTGACCAGCTGCTCGATGTCGGCGAGGGAGGGCTGCGGGGTGAGTTCCGTGGGCCGTCCGCCGGACGCCCGCAACACGCTGACCATGTAGCGCAGCTCGTCCAGGGTCTGGACGCTCAGCCGCCGGATCGTGGCCGCCGCCTCTTTGACCTGCGCGTCGCGCGTGCCCACCTGGAGTGCACCGGCCCGTACGGCGATCAGGCCGACCTGGTGGGACACCACGTCGTGCATCTCACGCGCAAGCTGCGCGCGCTCCTTGGCCAGGACGGCCTGGGCGGTCAGCATCTGTTCGTGGTCGCGCGCCTCCGAGATCTCCGCCAGTCGCGCCGACAGGTCCCGCCGGGTCTGGACGAGCTGGCCCAGGAAGACCGGGGCGGCCGCCGTCGCCGCCGTGTACCCGAACGTGATCAGTGTCGCGGCCCTCGTCAGGTCAAGGGTCGGTGCGAGCAGCTCCGGCGTCGAAGCTATGTTACCGAACGTGAAGGCCAGGGCACAGACCGCCAGGAGGATGCGGTGGCGGCTGAGCGAGGCGAGGGTGTACAGCGCGACCAGGCAGGCGAAGACCGCGTCGGAGAACAGGACGGCGGGCAGGGTGAGCAAGAAGGTCAGGAACGGCAGGCGACGGCGCAGGAGCAGGACGAAGGCCGCGGCGAGGCCGCAGGTCATGCGCAGCGGCTCATCTCCGTCCCAGTGAGCCCAGACGTCCGCCAGTGCGACCGCCACCACGGCGGCGTCCAGCAACGCTGGTGTACGGCGGCTGATCATTGCGTCTCCGTCCCCAGGAAGCCGGCCCGCTGGGCGAGCAGGGCCGCTTGGACGCGGCCTCCCACCTCGAGCTTCGTGAGGATGGCGCTGACGTGGTCCTTCACCGTGCCGGTACCCAGGTGCATCCGTTTGGCGATGTCGGCGTTGGAGAGTCCCTCGCCGATCAGGACCAGCACATCGCGCTCCCGGGCCGTCAGCCGTTCGAGCAGGTGCGCCTCGGGGGCCTGCAGCCCGGCGTTCAGGAAGCCGTCCACCACGGTCCGCGTGACCTTCGACGAGAGCACGGTGCCGCCCTCGGCCAGGGAGCGCACCAGGAACGGAAGCTCCTCCGGGTCGGTGTCCTTGAGCAGGAAACCGGCCGCGCCGGAGCGCAGTGCCGTCTCCACGTACTCGTCCATGTCGAATGTCGTCAGCATGGCCACCACCGGCGGAGCGTGCAGCCGGCGCAGCTCGGCCAGGACGGTGAGTCCGTCCACATCCGGCATCCGGATGTCCAGGAGCACCAGATCGGGCGCCGTCTCGCGCACCGCCTGCAGTGCCTGGCCGCCGGAAACGGCCCCCACGACCTCGATACCGTCCGCGGCGTCAAGGATGTGCTGAAAGCCCATGCGGATCAGCGCTTCGTCGTCTACCACCAGAACCCGGATCACGCGTGCTCCATTCGACGTCTGGACCACGGTCCGATTCGTACCACGCCGAGAGGTTTCGCGCAGGTGCCCGCGGCAGGACCCACCGCTCAGCAGGCTCCCACCAGCCGATCGGCGGGGGCATTCGGGACTTGTGGCGGATGGTTGCGGCGGCAAGGGTCGCCGAACCTGAGCGTGCGCGCACATCCCGGGGCCCCCCGGGACCGAGCCCGCACCGGTGACTCTGTCGAGGAGCGACGGCGTACGGCCCATACGCCGCGACCACTCCCGCCGCACCGGTCGACCGGCCGGTGCAGCGGTCACGCTCCGGCGCCACGCCTGGCTCAGAAGGAGGGCAGCCACATGACGGTCCGCCTGACACTTGTGTGTGCGGCCGTGGGGAGCACCGCCGGCATCTTCGGCGAGCGGCCCCAAGGTTCGCGGGCGCCGTACTCGGCGACCATGGCCCCGCCACCCCTCTCGTCCCCCCTCCGGGCTCCCTCGCGCCGCTGCGCGATCACTGCCGACGAGCTCGGACTGAAGGCCAGACCCGAGCCGGCCCTGCGCGATCTCGACTACGGCGAGTGGGGCGGCTGCCGGATAGACGAGATCGCCGCCACATACCCCTACGGTTTCAGCGCATGGCTTACGGACCCCGACGCCACACCGCATGGAGGGGAATCCGTCCGGCAACTCTGCCGCAGGACCGCCACATGGCTGTACGAGCTGCCGCAGGACGAGGAGGACGCTCTGGCCATCACCGAACCGGGCGTCATCCGCGCCACGATCCTGCACGCCCTGTCCGTTCCGGCCACGGCCTTCTGGCACATCAAGGTGCCTCCCCTGTCCACCGTGACCGTCACCTCACACGCCGACCGCTGGGACGTCAACCTCAACGGCATCACGCTGTGAAGCCACGTTCCTCACCCAGCTGGCGAAGGACTACTCCCATCAGCCGGGCGGCAACCCGCGGTTGAGCACGGTGCTGGCCGACCTCGTCGCCTCCCTTTCGCCGGAGTGCTCGACGCCGACCGGTCCTTGACCCCGGAGACGCACCGCCGAACCTTGGCCCTGCGCATCAAGGACTTCATACAAAACAACTCGGACGACCCCCGGCTGGACGGACGGTTTCCAGGAGGAGGGGCAGTTGTTGTCGGGGGCCAGCACTCCCAGCGTGCCCAGGCACATGTTGCCGCCCGTTGCGATGTTGGCCAGCCCGTTGGAGTGCTGGACGTTGGAGTCGTACTGGTTGCTGACCGTCCACTCCCAGTTCGGAGTGCTGGTGGAGACGGAGGCAGAGCCCGGCGACCAATTCCGCCACATCTCGCCGCCATCAGCGACGGCGGGTGAGACGGCTCCGAGAAGGGCGGTCGTTCCGAGAGCGGCGACCGCGAGTCCACGCTTGAAGGTGTTCATACCCGAAGCTGTCGGTGCCATCGGGTTTACTCGGGGCGGTTGCCGACCCGTCTGCCGCATGTCGCCGCCGGCCCGGTCCCGACCATAAAGAAGCTGAGCGCGCTTGCTCCTGGGCACCACCGGAGCACAGCCTCACCCTGGCCGCCGGCCCGGGCTCCGCCCGTACCGCAGGAACCGGACAACGATCCTGGCTTCAAGCCGGCAGGGGCGCAGGCTGAGCAGGTGGGTGCCGGGCGACGGTGAGGCGCATGCGCCTGGCCTACCGCAAGCAGGGCCTGTGGGGGCTGGTCGACCACGGCACCACCCTCGGACCCGCCCCTGCAGGACGGAGAGACGAACGGGTGGCGGATGCAGTGAAAGAGGCACTACGTCGGCAGCGGTGCCGGTCGAAGCGCACCATCAACGGGTCGTTTCACCCTCGTGCGCCGCCCCCTCACATGGCGCGACGTCCGCGCGGACCTCTCGAGGTGACGTCCGGCACGGCGGTCAGGCCCGCACCGGTCTTGGTGGGTCTTCCGCAGAGGCCGGGCGCGGCCTCGCGAGCGGTTGCTGCCGACCCGGGGCCTCTGTGCGGCTAAAGAAGGCCAGGGCCACCACAGGCGGCACATCGGCGCGTTTCGGCACAAAAGGGATGATCATCACCTAGAGTACTGAACCTGTTTCGGTAGAAAACGAAACATGCCAATACGACAGGAAGGGATGTAATGCGCATGCTTCGCAAGGCTGCTCTTGTGGCTGCCATCATCGGGAGCCTCAGCATGGCCGGGGCGGGAGCGGCCTCTGCCCACGGCTACGGCACGGATGCTGCCGAGAGGGAGTGCACGCAGGCAGCCGCTGCCAGCAACACGTCCGTCGAGGTCAATGTCCCGGTGAACGTCGCAGTCGCCGTTTTCGGCACCGTGACGCAGTCGATCGTGACGCAGTCGAACTCGGCGCAGTCGAACTCGATCCAGCAGACCTGCGTCAACGGGGACAACAACTCCGCCGCGAGCACCTCCAGCACCGACGTGACGCAGTCGAACGCCTTCGCCTTCTTCGACTCGCTCTGAGCCCTGAAACCGGGACGGCTCCCGGAAGCCACGCGTAGGGTCCCCCCGCCCTACCCAATCGGGAGGC